>CAXNFA010000062.1:0-6989 GCA_964201105.1 Alphaproteobacteria bacterium
ATGCTCGAGGAAGGTGGTGGCCGGCAGCACGATGTCGGCGAAGCGGACGGTCTCGGTCGGCATCTGCTCGTGCACGCAGAGGAACAGGTCGTCGCGCGCCAGCCCGCGATGGACGAGGGTGCTGTCGGGCGCCACATCGGCCGGGTTGGTGTTCTGCATGATCATCGCCGTCACCGGCGGGCCATCGCCGAGGTCGAGGCGGTCGCCCAGCAGCACCGCCCCGATGCGTGACATGTCGAGCACGCGCGTCGTCGGGTCCAGCACGTCCAGCCCTTCGATCAGCGTCTGGTTCAGTCCGTAGATGGCGCTGTTCAGGAAGAAGGCGCCGGCGCCGCGGTGCTGCCACTTGCCGGACACGCTGGGCAGGCAGGTGATGGCATGCATGTTGGCGGCGCCATTCCTTTGGCGGGAAAGCCCGAAGCCGACGCGGATGAAGGCGCGCTCGGTGCGGGCATAGGCGCCGGCAAAGGCCTCGATCTCGGCGACGCTCAGCCCGGTGATGGCCGATGCCCACTCCGGCGTGCGAGTCTTCAGGTGCTGTTCCAACTGGACCGGAACATCGGTGTGCTTCGCCATCCAGTCGCGGTCGGCAAAGCCATCGCGGAACAGTACATGCATCACCGCGCAGGCGAGCGCGCCGTCAGTGCCGGGCTTGAGGCACAGGTGCGTGTCGGCCTGCTCGGCCGTGCCGGTGCGATAGGGGTCGATGACGATCAGCTTCGCCCCGCGATCCCGGCGGGCGCGGGTGATGTGACTCATCACATTCACCTGGGTCGACACCGCATTGGTGCCCCAGACGATGATGAGGTCCGCCTCGGCGATCTCATAGGGGCTGCCGCCGACATAGGCGCCGATGCCGGCCTTCCAGCCGGGGTCGGCGGTGCCGGTGCAGATTGTCTTCTTCATGCGGGAATAGCGCATGACATGGCGCAGGCGGTTGATGCCGTCGCGCTGCACCTTGCCCATCGTGCCGGCGTAGTAATAGGGCCAGACCGCCTCGCTGCCATGGGCCTGCGTCGCCTTCACGAAGGCCTCGGCGACGGCGTCGAGCGCGGCGTCCCAGCTGATGGCTTCGAACTGGCCGCTGCCCTTGGGCCCGACCCGGCGCATCGGGTGGGCCAGGCGGTCCTTGTGGTGGACGCGCTCGCTGTAGCGGGCGACCTTGGCGCAGACGATGCCGGCGGTGTAGCGCTGGTCCTTGGCCCCGTGGATGCGGCCGATGGTGTGGGCATCGATCCGCTCCACCTCCAGCGCGCAGGTCGACGGGCAGTCATGCGGACAGGTGGAAAACGCCTTCTCGACCACGCCCCTGATCGCGCTCATGCGTTGCCCCCGCTGAAACCAACCCCACCTTAGGCGGCGGTGAAAGGCTCCGGCAAGGGTCGAAAAGGGGCAGATTTCCGCCTGATTCACCTATTTGGCCCACGCGCGGTCGCCATGTTATGGTCCGGCGCGCAAAAGGGGACGCAAGGCGTTGGCCCGTATCAACAACTCTGCCGGCGAGGCGACCACGGGCCAACTGCTCCGGCGCCTGTTTCGCGGCTATATTAGCAAGCATATCGGGACGCTCTCGATCGCCATGGCCGCCATGGCCATCGTGGCGGCGACGACGGCGTCCTATGCCTACATCATGCAGCCGCTGGTGGACCGCGTCTTTGTGAACCGCGATCCCGGCATGCTGCTCTTCGTCCCCATCGCCGTACTGGTCGTCGGCGCCATCAAGGCGGTGGCCACCTACGTGCAGGCCTATCTGATGGGCGTGTTCGGCCAGCGCATCATCGCCGACATCCAGAACAGCATGTATGCCCACATCATCCGGTCCGACCTCGCCTTCTTCCACAGCAAGGCGACGGGCGGCCTGCTGGCAAGCTTCCTCAACGATGCCAATCTGCTCAACGAGGCGCTGGGCAAGGCGCTGACCGGCATTGCCAAGGATTTTCTCTCCCTCGTCTTCCTGATCGGCGTCCTGTTCTCGATGGACTGGCAGCTCGCGTTGATCACCACCGTCATCCTGCCGATCGCCGTACTGCCGGTGCGCAAGCTTGGCCGCCGCATGCGCAAGGCTTCCACTCACAACCAGGAACTCACCGGGCTGTTCAGCGCGCTGCTCGCCGAGACCTTTTCCGGCGCCCGCCATATCAAGGCCTATGGCATGGAGGCCTATGAGACGGGCCGCGTGGCCGAGGCCAACGAGACGCGGCTGCGCGCAATGTTCCGGGTCATCCGCACCCGCGCCGCCGCGGCGCCGATGATGGAGATGCTGGGCGGTGTCGCGGTGGCCGCCGTCGTCTTTTATGGCGGCTCGCAGGGCCTGTCGGGCCGCATCTCGACCGGCGAATTCTTTTCCTTCATCACCGCGCTGCTGCTGTCCTACGGCCCGCTGAAAAGCATCGCCAACTTCAACACGGCGCTGCAGGAAGGCATGGCGGCGGCGACCCGGATATTCGCCATGCTCGACACGGTGCCGAAGATCCAGGATGCGCCCGATGCACGGCCGCTTGCCATCACGGGCGGCGCGGTGCAGTTCGACGCCATCGTCCACGCCTATGCCGATGGCGCGCCCGCCCTCAACAGCATCAGTTTCGAGGCGGCGCCGGGGCGCACCACGGCGATCGTCGGACCTTCGGGCGCCGGCAAGTCGACCATCCTGAACCTCATCCCGCGCTTCTATGACGCCGTCTCTGGCCGGGTTCTCATCGACGGGCAGGACGTGCGCCAGGTGACGCAGGCCTCGCTGCGCTCCGCTGTAGGGCTGGTCAGCCAGGAATCGACCCTGTTCAACGACACCGTGCGGGCCAACATCGCCTATGGCCGGCCAGGCGCGAGCGAGGACGAGATTGTGGCCGCTGCCCGCGCCGCCGCCGCCCACGACTTCATCGGCGACCTGCCGCAGGGCTATGACACGATGGTGGGCGAAGCAGGGGTCAAGCTGTCCGGCGGCCAGCGGCAGCGCATCGCCATTGCGCGTGCCATGCTGAAAAACGCCCCCATCCTCCTGCTCGACGAGGCGACCTCCTCCCTCGACACCGAATCCGAGCGCCAGGTGCAGGACGCGCTGCGCCGCCTGGCGCAGGGCCGCACGACCATCGTTGTCGCCCACCGGCTGTCGACCATCGCCGATGCCGACCGCATCTTCGTGGTCGATGCCGGCCGCATCGTTGAATCCGGCAGTCACGGGGAACTGCTGGCCCGCCGCGGGCTTTACGCCAAGCTCTACACGCTTCAGGGCGGCGGCGCCGCCGCGGCCTGAACGCGGTGCCCCTGTTCAAGCGCCTTGCCCGGTCCGAGACGGCCCGCACCACGCTGTGCTGGATCGCCGCGCAATACATGCGCGTCCTCTACCTGACCGGGCGCTGGCGCATTGAGGGCGGCGACATTCCGGGCCGCTTCTGGGACGAGAACCGCCCCTTCATCCTGGCCTTCTGGCATGGCCGGCTGTTGATGATGCCCTTTTGCTGGCGCCGCGATCGCCGCATGCACATGCTGACCTCGCAGCATCGCGACGGCGAGCTGATCGCGCGCACCATCGCGCATTTCGACATCGGCACGGTGCGCGGCTCGTCGAACCGGGGTGGCGCCGCCGCGCTGCGCGGGATGGTGAAGGCGTTGCGGCGCAATGAATATGTCGGCGTGACGCCGGATGGCCCGCATGGGCCGCGCATGCGCGCCACCGACGGCGTGGTCACGGTGGCGCGGCTTGCCGGCGTGCCAATCATCCCTGCCACCTACAGCGCCACGCGCCGCCGTGTGCTGCGCAGCTGGGACCGCTTCATCCTGCCATTGCCTTTCGCACGCGGCGTGATCCTGTGGGGCGAGCCGCTGCAGGTGCCCGCCGACGCCGACCAAGCCGGGCTGGAGGCGTTTCGCCTGCGCCTGGAAGACACGCTGACGGCGCTGTCCGACGAGGCTGATCGACGCTGCGGCCAATCGGCCATTCCGCCCGATGTGGCGCCGTCGCAGGGCGCCGCCTGATGCGCGCGCCAAGCTTCTGGGCGGCGGGCGTGGCGTCGCCCTGGCCGACACTGCTGGCGCCACTTGCGCTGCTCTATGCCGGCGCCGGAGTGCTGCGCCGGGCGCTGGCCCATCCCGTCCATTTGCCGGTGCCGGTGGTCTGCGTCGGCAACCTGGTCGCGGGCGGGGTGGGCAAGACACCGGCGGTCATCGCACTGCTCCGTCATCTGAAGCAGAAGGGCCGCAAGCCCCATGTCGTGACGCGCGGCTATGGTGGCCGGCTTGCCGGCCCGGTCGCGGTCAGTTTCGCGCATGGCGCGGCGGACGTCGGCGATGAAGCGCTTCTGCTGGCGGCCGAAGCGACAGTCTGGGTCGCACAGGATCGGGCGGCAGGTGGGCGGGCTGCCATCGCGGCGGGCGCTGACTGCGTGCTGCTCGACGACGGCTTCCAGAACCCCTCGTTGCATCAGGATGTGCGCCTGCTGGTGATCGACCAGGCCTTTGGCATGGGCAATGGCCGGGTCATTCCAGCGGGACCATTGCGCGAGACACCGGAAGCGGGATTCCCGCGCGCCCATGCCGTCATCCTGCTGCGTGGTGAGGGCGAAGACGTCGGGTCGCTATCGCTGCCATCCGGCCTTCCTGTCTTCACCGCACGCCTTGCGCCGGGCATCGCATCGGCGGACATCGCAGGGTCGCGCGTCGTTGCCTTTGCCGGCATTGGCCGCCCGGAAAAATTCTTCGCCACCCTGCGCGCCATCGGCTGCACCGTGGTGGCACAGCACTCTTTCCCCGATCACCACGCGTTTGATCCCGATGTGGTCATGCGCTTGCTGGATGAAGCGCGGGCGATGGACGCCCGTCTCGTTACCACGGCGAAGGATGCCGTGCGCCTGCCGGAAAGTGCGCGGGCGCAGGTCACCGTCCTGCCCGTGCACCTGCTGTTCGACGACGCGACGGCGGCCGACACCCTGCTTGCGCCGGTGCTTGGTCATGGCTGATACCGCAGCTCCGGCGGCGATCAGCCGCAAGCACCGGCTGGAAGCCGCGCTGGCGTCCGGCTTCATGGCACTGATGCGCGCCTTGCCGCTCGACATGGCCTCTGACCTCGGCGGCTTCATTGGCCGCAGCATCGGGCCGCGGCTTGGCATCACCAAACGCGCGGCGCGCAACTTCCGCCGCGTCTTCCCGGAAAAATCGGACGCCGAGGTTGCGCAGGCGATGCGCGACATGTGGGACAACCTCGGCCGCACCGCAGCCGAACTGCCCAACCTGCACCGCATCCAGACGCGCGGCCCGGACTCGCGGGTGGAGGTCATCGGCACGGACATCATTGATGCGATGCGGCAGGCGGGAAAGGGCGGCATCGTCTTCTCCGGCCATCTTGCCAACTGGGAGATCATGCCCCTGGCGGCCGGCCAGCATGGCACCCCGTTCAGCCTGATCTACCGCGCCGCCAACAATCCGCTGGTCGATGCCATGATCCTGGAGGCGCGCGGCGCGGCAACCGACGCGCACCTGCCCAAGGGCAGCCAGGGCGCGCGCGAGGCGTTGGCGGTGATTCGCCGCAAGGGCCATCTGGGGATGCTGGTGGACCAGAAGCTCAACACCGGCATTCCCATCCCCTTCTTCGGGCGAGATGCGATGACGGCACCGGCGCTCGCCCAGCTGGCGCTGAAGTTCAATCTGCCGGTCATTCCCGGCGCGGTGACGCGGCTGAAGGGCTGCCGCTTCCGCCTCACCGTCCATCCGCCGCTGGCCTTGCCCGACACGGGCGACCGCGACGAAGACGCGCGCCTGTTGATGACCGAAGTGAATCGCTTTCTTGAAGACGCCATCCGGGCGGCGCCCGCGCAATGGCTCTGGCTGCACCGCCGCTGGCCGGATTCCTGATCCGCTACTGGGTTGGCATGGGCGGTACGACGAGCGCCGGGTCGAGCCGCACGTCGAACCAGTTGATCCGCCAGTCGAGATGCGGGCCGGTCACCCGGCCCGTGGCGCCCAGCGTGCCGATTGGTGCGCCGCGCGGCAGCACGTCGCCCACCGTCACGGTCACTGTCTGCATATGGAGGAAGGTCGAACTCACGCCATGCCCGTGATCGAGGATCACGGTGCCGCCGGTGAAATACTGGTCGGTGTCGGCGAGCGTCACGCGGCCCGGCATGGGCGCCAGGATCGGCGTGCCTGTGGGTGCGGCGATGTCGATGCCGTAATGCGGCGCGCGCGGTTCGCCATTGAGAATCCGCTGGCTACCATAGACGCCGGAGATGCGCCCCTTTGCCGGCCAGTCGAAGGGCTCGGCAAACCAGGTTTCCGGATAGTCGTTCTTGCGCGCGGTGGACACCATCTGGTTGTCGCGGCGGATGCGCTCCAGGTCTTCCGGCTTCGGTGTCACCATGCGCTCGGGCAGGCCAGTGATCCGCTGGATGTCGAATTGGCGCGGCGCGATGGAGAGCGTGCGGATCTCGGTCTCGCCGCCGGGGGCGACGATGGCCAAGGTCGCGGACGGTCCCGCCTCGCGTCCGAAGCCGAAGGCGAAATGCCCCGTGCTGGCCACGCGGACCGGCTTGCCGTCCAGCGTTACCAGACTGCCGGGCGCGGTCTGTCCGCGCACCAGGCCGCCCTGGGTCAGGGTGCCGTCCAGTTTCGTTTCAGCCCGGGCTGGCAGCGCACACAGTAACAACGTGGCGATGGCTGCGAAGGCGCACCGCATGTCAGGGCTTCGGCGCCCCATTCAATTCGATCCAGCGGGCATGGGCGATCTCCGGCGTGGCATAGGCCTCCTGGCGTTCGAAATCCCAATAGCGCAATTCGTCGAGCGGGATTTCCTTGCCAGTGATGGCACAGCGCACAAATGATCCCGGCTTCACCACGTCATAGTGACCTGAAAAAAAGTGCAGCACCGCTTCGCCGCGCATCGGTCCGTGCATGGTCAGAACAGGCTCCCCTGATTGCCGGTCTTGCCGCCTGCCGGGCGTTTCCGGCCGGATCCGTCGGCAGCGGCATCGCCCCCATCGACATGCGCAGCGACGCGCCCG
>CAXNFA010000063.1:0-6968 GCA_964201105.1 Alphaproteobacteria bacterium
AAAGCAGCGGCTGGAGAAGGTGCCGGCGCGGGTGGCCCCCCGCGCCGGGGGGGGGAAATGACCGGCGACCTCGCCCTGGTTCGGGCTCGCAGCGGGAATGTGGCGGAACAGCAAGGGGCCGAGCGCCAGATCGTCGACCACGCGGCCGACCGGCGGCACGACGCCGAGGTCGTGGTTGCCTTCCACCCAGATCCAGTCACGGCCCGCCGCCAGCGCGGTGAGGCGCGCGAGATCGTCGCGGGGCAGGCGTTCCAGCGCCTTGCGATCGTGAAAGGAATCACCAAGGCAGACAACGATGGCCGGGTCGTAGCGGCGGATATGGTTGCCAAGCTGAAGCAAGGTCGCGCGCGTGTCATAGGGCGGCAGCATCACGCCGCGCGCGGCAAAGGACGATCCCTTCTCGAAATGCAGGTCGGCCACGGCCAGCAACTTCTGCGCCGGCCACCACAGGGCGCCGGCGGCATCAAGGCGCAGCGCCTCGCCCAGAAACGTGAATGGCGTCATGCGAGGCCGGCCTCGGCGACGAGTTCGGCGGCCCGTTCCTCCAGCGCGCTGTCGAGCGCCTCACCACTGACGCTGACCTGGCCAAGGCCCACCAGTGCCGGGATGGCAAAGGGCGAGATACGGTCGAGCGCCTTGTACCGGATGCGGCCCTTGATGCGCTTGAGAAAGTCGGCAAGGCGGCCGGCATCAGCCAACGTATCTGCGGCCTCTGCGCGGGTTGCACGCAGCAGGAGGTGGTTCGGCTCGTGCTGGCGCAGCACGTCGAAGATCAGGTCAGCGCTGAAGGACACCTGTCGCGCATTCTTCTCCTGCCCCGGATGACGGCGTTCGATCAGCCCGGCCACCACCGCGACATTCCGGAAACTGCGCCGCAAAAGCGACGATTCGGCCATCCATTCCTCCAGGTAGTCGCCCAGCATGTCTTCGGCAAAGAGATCGTCCAGGTCCTGCGCCGGTTCCAGGCTCCAGATCGCGATGACATAGTCGGTCGCGACGAAACCAAGCGGCTTCAGGCCGCGACGTTCCATCCGTCGTGTCAGCAGCATGCCCAGCGTCTGGTGCGCGTTGCGCCCCTCGAAGGCATAGCACACCAGGTAGTGCCGGCCCGAGCGCGGAAAGGTTTCGACCAGTACACCCCTTTTCGGCGGCATGACGGAGCGCTTGCGCTGCTGCTCCAGCCACTCCTGCACCGGCTCGGGCAGGTTGGCCCAGGTGTCGCGGCTCGCCAGCATTGCTTCCACCCGCCGGGCAAGATTGGTGGTGAGCGGCATGCGTGCGCCGGCGTAGATCGACACCCGCGGGTCGCCATGCTTGCCGCGCGCCGGCGTCACCAGCACGTCATTCTCGCGGATACCAACAAAGGCCAGCATGCGGCCGGCGAACATGATGGTGTCGCCCGGATTCAGTCCGGACACAAAGCTTTCCTCGATCGTTCCCAACACACGTCGGCCGATCACCACCCGCATCATCGGCGCGTCCACGATGGTGCCGATATTCAGGCGGTACTGCCGCACCACCATGCCGTTGCTGATGCGCCAACGCCCGTCGGGCTGCTGGCGCAGCTTGCGGAAGCGGTCATACGTGCGCAGCGCATAGCCGCCGGTGGAGGCAAAATCCAGCACCTCCTGAAACTCGACCCGCGTCAGCGCGGCATAGGGTGCCGCCCTCAGCACTTCTGCAAACAGCGCCTCCGCATCGAAGGGCGCCGAGCAGGCGGTGCCGATAACATGCTGCGCCAGCACGTCCAGCGCGCCGACGCGGGCGGCGCCGTCGTCGCGCTCGCCCGCCTGCATGGCGTCGAGCGCGGCGCGGCATTCCAGCACCTCGAAGCGGTTGGCCGGCACGAGGATGGCCCGGCTGGCCCTGTCATGGCGGTGGTTGGCGCGGCCGATGCGCTGCAGAAGCCGGCTGACCCCCTTGGGTGCGCCGACCTGCAGCACGAGATCGACATCGCCCCAGTCGATGCCCAGGTCGAGCGACGAGGTGGCAACGGTGGCGCGCAGATCGCCTCGCGCCATCGCCGCTTCCACCTTCTTGCGGTGATCGGGCGCCAGGCTGCCGTGATGCAGGGCGATGGGCAGTTTGTCGACGTTGAGGTGCCACAGGCCCTGGAAGATCAGTTCCGCCTGAGCGCGCGTGTTCACGAAGACGATGGCGCTACGCGCGGTACGGATCTCCTCATAGATCTCCGGTAAGGCCATCAGCCCCATGCGGCCCGACCAGGGCAGGTCGGCGTTGGGCAGCATGATGCGGACATCCGGCGGCAGGCCTTCCGCCCCGTGCACGATCTTCATCGGCTGGCCGCTGCCCGAGGACAGCCAGCGCGTCAGCACCTCGGGCTCCGCCACTGTGGCGGACAGGCCGATGCGGCGGCAGTCCGGCGCCAGCGTGCCGATCCGGGCAAGGTCGAGCGCCAGCAGGTCGCCCCGCTTGGTGGGGGCGAGGGCATGCACCTCGTCAACGATCAGCGTCTTCAGGCCGCCGAATATCTGCGGCGCCTCCGGATAGGACAGCAGCAGCGCCAGCGATTCAGGCGTCGTCATCAGGATCTGCGGCGGCTTGCGCCGCTGCCGCGCCCGCAGGGCGCTCGAGGTATCCCCCGTGCGGCTTTCCGCCCGCACCGGCAGTTTCATCTCCTCGATCGGCGTCATCACATTGCGCTGCACATCGATGGCGAGCGCGCGCAGCGGCGAGATGTAGAGAGTGTGGAGGCCCTTGTGCGCGCTCTTGCTGAGGTCGATCAGGCTGGGCAGGAAGCCCGCCAGCGTCTTGCCTCCGCCGGTTGGCGCAATCAGCAACGTGGACTGGCTGCGTGCGGCCGCGTCCAGCAGAGCCGTCTGGTGCGGGAAAAGGCGCCAGCCGCGCGCCGAGAACCAGGCGGCGAAATCGGGGGGAAGCGAAACGGACACGAAACCTCTAGCAATTGCAGGCCGGGCAGGGAGACGCCATCTTCCCCAAATGCCTTACGCCAAGCTTAAGCCGGAAGACTGGGTCTACCCCAAGCCCGAGGGGCTCTTCATTGCCCCCGGGGCCTTCTACATTGATCCGGTCCGCCCCGTGGACAAGGCCGTCATAACCCATGGCCATGGTGATCATGCCCGGCCCGGACACAAGGGCATGCTGTCGACCGCGGAAACGCTCGCCATCTGCCAGAGCCGCTTCCCGACCGACACGGTGGCGACGCAAGCCCTCGCCTATGGCGAAACGCTGCAGATCGGCGAGGTAACGGTTCGGCTCGTTCCAGCGGGCCACATCCTAGGTTCGGCCCAGGTGGTGCTGGAGCACCGTGGCCAGCGCGTGGTGGTATCAGGCGACTACAAGCGCCGCGCCGATCCCACCTGCCTGCCTTTCGAGCCCGTGCCCTGCGACGTCTTCATCACCGAGGCAACCTTCGCCCTGCCAGTCTTCCGCCACCCACCCGACACGGAAGAAATCGGCAAGCTTCTCGAGTCCCTGCGCCGCAATCCGGACCACGCGCATCTGGTCGGCGCCTATGCTTTGGGAAAATGCCAGCGCATCATCGCGCTGCTCCGCCAGACGGGCTACGACAAGCCGATTTATCTGCACGGCGTACAGATCGCGCTGTGCACGTTGTACGAAATGCAGGGTGTGGCGCTCGGCCCGCTGGTGCCGGTGGCGGATGTGCCGCCTGCCACGCTCACCGGGCAGATCGTGATGAGCCCGCCGTCAGCGCTGGCTGATCGCTGGTCGCGCCGGATGGGCGAGCCGATCACAGCCATGGCGTCGGGCTGGATGCGGGTGAAGCAGCGGGCCAAGCAGCGCGGCGTGGAGCTGCCCCTCATTATTTCCGACCACGCCGACTGGGACGAATTGCTGCAGACGCTCGACGATGTCGGCGCGCCTGAAGTCTGGGTGACCCATGGCCGTGAAGAAGCGCTGGTTCATGTGGCGCGGCAGAAGGGGATCCGGGCCCGCGCGCTGTCGATCGCCGGTTACGAGGACGAGGCGTGAAACGCTTCGCAGCTCTGCTCGACGGCTTGCTGCACGCCCCGGCGCGCACTGCCAAACTGCGCCTGATCGAGGACTATCTCGCCCAGACGCCCGATCCGGCGCGTGGCTATGCGCTGGCGGCGCTCACCGGCGGCCTTAGCTTCAACGAGGCGAAGCCGAAGGCGATTCGTGACCTGGCGGCGTCGCGCGTCGACCCCGTGCTGCTCGACCTGTCCTATGACTATGTCGGCGACCTTGCCGAGACCGTGGCGCTGATCTGGCCAGCCGAGAGCGAAGCCGACCCGCCCAGCCTGACCGATGTCGTCACCACGCTGCAGACGGCGTCGCGCCGCGAGGTGCCGCGCCTTCTGGAAAGCTGGCTCGACCAGCTCGACGCCACCGGACGCTGGGCGCTGCTGAAGCTGATTACCGGGGGCTTGCGCGTGGGCGTCTCAGCGCGTCTGGCACGGACCGCACTGGCCCAATGGGGCAACCAGCCGGTCGAAGAGGTGGAAGAGCTGTGGCATGACTTGACACCGCCCTATGCCGCGATGTTCGCCTGGCTGGGCGGCGCGGCGGAACGCCCCTCCTCCGCCGGCGGGCTCGGCTTCCGCCCGCTGATGCTGGCCCACCCCCTAGAGGAGGCCGACCTCGCCGCACTCGACCCCACCCTGTTCCGCGCCGAATGGAAGTGGGACGGCATCCGCGTGCAGATGGTGTCGCGGCCCGACGGCAAGCGCCTTTATTCACGCACCGGCGATGATGTCGGCCACGCTTTTCCCGACATCCTGGCGGCGATGGATTTCGACGCCGTGCTCGACGGCGAACTGCTGGTGCGCAAGCCCGACGGCACTCTCGGTAGCTTCAATGACCTGCAGCAGCGGCTGAACCGCAAGGCCCCGCCCGCCAGCCTGATCCAGAGCCACCCGGCCTTTGTGCGTCTCTACGACATGCTCTTCGATGGCGGCGAGGATGTGCGCGCGCTGCCCTTCGACGCCCGCCGCGCACGGCTGGAAGCCTGGCACGCCCGCCGGCACAACAGCGTCTTCGACCTCTCGGACCGGCTGCCGGTGGAGAGTTGGGATACGCTTGCCACCTTGCGCCATGGCGCCGCCGCCGACCGCGAAGGGCTGATGCTGAAACGCTTCGACAGCCCCTATGTCTCCGGCCGGCCCAAGGGCCTGTGGTTCAAATGGAAGCGCGATCCGAAGACGGTGGACGCCGTGCTGATGTATGCCCAGCGCGGCCATGGCAAGCGGTCATCCTTCTATTCCGACTTCACCTTTGGCTGCTGGCGGCCCGACGGGCGCGGTGGACTGGAGCTGGTGCCAGTAGGAAAGGCCTATTTCGGCTTTACTGATGAAGAGCTGGGCCAGCTCGACCGCTGGGTGCGCAACCACACGACCAACCGCTTCGGGCCTGTACGCGAGGTGGAACAGGCGCTGGTGCTGGAGATCGCCTTCGAGGGAATCCAGGCCTCGACCCGGCACAAGTCCGGCATCGCGCTCCGTTTCCCCCGTGTTTCTCGCATCCGCTGGGACAAGCCTGCGGCTGAGGCTGACGTCGTGGAAACCCTGCAGAGACTGATCGACGAAGCGGGTTAGTACACCAGCTCGTCGTCGCCACCGCCCTCGGCGATGATGATTTCGCCCTTGTCGGCCAGCTGCTTCGCGAGGCTGACGATCTCGCTCTGTGCATCGTCGACTTCGCGCAGGCGGACCGGGCCCATAGCTTCCATATCCTCGCGCAGGATCTTGCCGGCGCGTTCGGACATGTTGCTGAGGAAGAGGTCACGCATCGGTTCCGACGCCCCCTTGAGCGCCATCGCAAGCTTGGCCTTGTCGACGCCGCGCAGCAGCGTCTGCACACTGCCCGGATCGAGCTTGACTAGGTCTTCGAAGGTGAACATCAGCGACTTGATCTTCTCAGCCGCCTCGCGGTTGCGCTCTTCCAGCGCCGACATGAACCGGCTTTCGGTCGTGCGGTCGAAGTTGTTGAAGATTTCCGCCATCATTTCATGGCTGTCGCGCTTGCTCGTGCGCGCCAGGTTGGCCATGAACTCGGTGCGCAGCGTGTTCTCGAGGTTGGCGAGCACCTCCTTGCGCACCGGCTCGGCCTGCAGCATGCGCATCACGCATTCGACGGCAAGCTCTTCCGGCAATTCGCCCAGCACGCGCGCGGCATGGTCCGGCTTGATCTTGCTCAGCACCACGGCAACGGTCTGCGGATATTCATTCTTGAGGTAGGTGGCGAGCGTCGCCTCGTTCACGTTGGCGAGCTTTTCCCACATCGTGCGGCCGGCGGGGCCGCGGATCTCTTCCATTATGTCGGCGACGCGATCGGCAGGCATCGCCTTCATCAGCAGGCGTTCGGTGCTGTCGAAGGAGCCGACGAGGGAGCCCGTGCCGGAGAACTGGTTGGCGAAATCGCGGAACAGCTCTTCGACGACATCGGATTTTACGGTGCCGAGCGTGGCCATGGCCTGGGAGATTTCCTTGATCTCCTCGTCGTCCATCTTTTCGAACAGCTTGGCGGCGCGCTCTTCGCCGATGGCCATGATGATGGTGGCCGCTTTTTGCGAACCGCCGAGCTGGCGCAGTTCAAGACGCGTCTGCGTCTTGGTGCGGCGTTTGCCACCTTCTTCGCCGTCAGCGTCTGCAGCCATCGCCATGGTGACTTCCGTCCTGGGCTGGCCCGCTGGATGGCGCAGGCTCGAAAGCACTGGGGCTCCGCCAGACCCCTGCCAACGCCGCGGCACACGGAATTTCTAAACCGAAATGGTTAACGCACGGTAACCACGCGCCGAACAGGTCGCCCGCTACCTGCCACCCATTGGCGTCAGCGACGGCAGGCGCGGGTCACGCGGCGGACCCGATCCGCCGCTGCCACTGCCACCACCGCCTGGCGCCGTCGCGCTGGCCGCGCCACCAACGCCACCCACCGTGATAGGTGCGCTCAGGCTGGGACCGGCGGCCTGGGTCGGGCTTACAAGGCCGGCGGGCGCTCCTTCCAGA
>CAXNFA010000064.1:0-6955 GCA_964201105.1 Alphaproteobacteria bacterium
AGGATTGCTCGCCACCGGCTGCATGATGCAGGAAAGCAAGCCAGCGCCCGCCAACGCCATGGCGTCGTCGAACACGCTGTACGCCCGCCTGGGTGGCATGCCGGCGATCAACGCCGTGGTGGACGACTTTACCACCCGCGTCGCTACCGACCCCGAGTTGAACGCCGGCTTCAAGAACGCCGACGTGCCGAAGTTCAAGAAGAACCTGGCCGAGCAGATTTGCGAGGCGACGGGCGGCCCCTGCAAATACACCGGCAAGAACATGAAGGACGCCCACAAGGGCATGAAGATCACCGACGCCCAGTTCAACAAGACGGGCGGCCATCTTTCGGCCTCGCTCGACAAGTTCAACGTTGCGGCCGCCGACAAGACTGCGCTGCTGAACGCGATCGGCGGCATGAAGCCGGACATCGTCAACCAGTAAGACGACCGCCGGACATTAGACCCTGTGACCACGGACGGGGCGGGCTGCAAGGCCCGCCCCGACTGCGTTTCAGCTATTTCGTTTCCGGCAGCAGCTTGGCCCAGCGCGGCAGCTTCGGCTTCAGCGCCGTGGCGCCGAGTTGCTTGCGATAGATGTCGCGCGCCGATTCGTTGCGCGCGATCTCGACGATGAAATCATCCAGTGCCTGTGTCGGCGCGAGTTCCTGGCGCGCCGCTTCCAGCATCGCTTCCTGCCCCAGCGCCGTCAGCTTGCGGCCTTCCGCCGGCACTTCGGCAAGCGCCACCGCTTCGCCGTTGCGCGTCAGGGCACCGGCCCGGCTGCGGTAGAGGAACAGTTCCTTCATCACGCCGCCGCCATCGACCAGGGTCATGAGACCGCGCAAACGTCCGAAATCGTAATTGCCAAGCTCGGTCGCATGCAGCGCCTCGAGCTGAACCGGCAGCAGCCACAGCACGAAGGTGCTGAGCCGCGTACCCTCGGAGGGCACCAGCGTGGCCGGCAGCGCGCCATAGCTGGTGAAATGCGCGGAATAGACGACGTCGAAATCCTTCAGCACCGTCTTTGCGACCAGGATCGGCCGGTCTTCCGGCTCGTTGGGGAACTTTCGCTTCAACTGCTGCGGTGAAGCGTTGGAACCGTAGCTCAGCACCGGCACCCGCCCGTCCATGTCGATCTGTCGGCCACGGAAGGACACGGGCTCGCCCTGGTACAGGATGTAGCTGCCCTTGGGCAGGTCATAGGGATAGCCCTTGGCCCGGATCAGCGTGTCGCGGCGCGCGTCGTCGGTCATGCCGGCAAAACCTCATAGGTGAGCAGAAGCGTGCTGTCGGGCCAGGCGCGGTGTTCCAGCAGTTTCAAATGTCGTTGATCGGCAACGCCCGGAAACAATGGGATGCCGTCGCCCAGCAAGATCGGAATATAGCCGAGTTCGAGGCGGTCAAGCCCGCCCGCGGCACGAAACCCGGCAATGAGCTGCCCGCCGCCGAGGAGCCAGACGTCGCCGTCGCTGGCCTGCCGCAATTCGGCGACCAGGGCGGTGAAGTCAGGCGGTCGCGTTTCCGTCTCGCGCGGCAGGCCATGAAGCGCCCGACGGGTGACGACGATGCTGCGTTTGCCGGCATAGGGCCAGTCGGGGTGCCGCCGCACGATGTCATACGTCTCGCGCCCCATGACGACGGTGCCGATGCCGGCGAGAAATTCGTCATAGCCGTAATTGTTGGCGTCATAAGGCTCAAGCCAGTCAATGCCGCCATCCCGGCGGGCAACAAAGCCGTCGAGCGTGAGGGCTAGATAGGCGCGGAACAGCGGACGGTTGGCCATGCTAGTCTGGTCGCCAGCGAAGGGTGGATTGGGCGTGCTTTATAAACGGATACTGACTGGGCTGGCCATGGCCGCCCTGTTCATTTTCGTGGCTGCCGCGGCGCAAGCGGTCCCGCTCGAGAACCTGCGTGCGGGCCAGACCGGCGCGGTTGAATTTCAGTCGCGCACGCCGTCGGGACCGACCGAGTTCATGGCGGGGGGCGGCACGCTCGCGCCGATCGCCGGCACCCTGACGCTGCCCGCCAGCGCCGGGCCCCTTCCGGCCATGGTCATCATGCACGGCTCGGGCGGCATTCGTGATGGGCGCGAGGGTGCCTGGGCGGACCGGTTGCTGGCCCAGGGTATCGCCACCTTCGTCGTCGACAGCTTCACCCCGCGCGGCATCCGCGTCACCAGCGACGACCAGGGGCGGCTGCCGCTGGCCGCGAGCGTCGCTGACGGTTTCGCCGCCCTGAGGCTGCTCGCCATCCACCCACGCATCGATCCCATGCGCATTGGCGTCATGGGCTTCTCCAAGGGTGGACAGGTCGCGCTCTACACCGCGCTGGAAAGCTTCCGTCGTGCTGCCGGGGTCGAGGACGCGCGCTTTGCGCTGCATGTCGCGCTCTATTCCTCCTGCTCCATCCCCTATCTGTCGCCAGGGGTGGATGGCTCGCCTGTCTATTTCCTGCTCGGCGGCGATGACGACTACACGCCCGCCGCCCATTGCGCGCGCTATGCCGACTGGTTCGCCGGCAAGGGCGCCCCGGTCACGAAGCTGGTCTTTCCCGGCGCCCGCCATGGCTTCGACACGCCCGACCCGGTGCAGACGCTGCCTCGCGTCCAGACAGCGCGCGACTGCGGCCTCGACATCGAACTGGAGCCCGTTCAGGGCCGCCGCTGGGACAGCGGTGCGGTCGTGCCCAATGGCGAGATCGACGCCTATCTGCGTAGCTGCATGAAACGCGGCGCGAGCTTCGGCGGCCACCCGCCTAGCCGCGACCTCGCGGTCGCGGCGGTGCGGGACGCGGTGGCGCAACACCTGCTAAACACCTCCAGACCCTGAACAGACGGTTTGATGATGCTGCATTTCTATTACGCGCCACGTTGCTGCGCGCTCGCTTCCCACATTGTGCTGGAAGAAGTTGGCGCCGAATACGAGCGCACCCGCCTTGACTTCAAGAAGCAGGAACAGCGCAGCCCCGCCTACCTGGCCATCAACCCGAAGGCGCGCGTTCCCGCCCTGGTCACGTCGCATGGCGTGCTGACCGAGACGCCAGCCATGTTGGTCTACCTCGCGCAGCTTTACCCTGCCGCGAAGCTCATCCCGTTCGATGACCAGTGGGCCTTCGCCCAGGTTCAATCCTTCAACGCCTATCTCTGCGCCACCGTACATGTGGCCGAGGCGCATTGGCAGCGCGGCAACCGCTGGGTCGACCCCGACGATGCCCATGCCATTGCCGCGCTGAAACGCAAGGTGCCGACCAGCGTCTTCGACGCCTTTGAGCTGGTAGAGCGCAACCTGACCGGCGAGTGGGTGATGGGCGATACCTTCACCATCTGCGACCCCTACCTCTTCACCTTGGCGCAGTGGATGGAGTTCTATGGCGTGAACGTGTCCGGCCTGCCGCGCGTGATCGCCCATCGCAGCCGTGTCGGCGCACGCGCCGCTACCCAGCGCGCCATCGTCGAAGAAACCGCCATCGCGGCCTGACCGGACCGCCCCGCCCATGCCCTTTTCCTCCCTCCGCGACTTCCTGAACGACCTCGAATCTCGCGGTGAACTGGTGCGCGTGCGCGAGCCGGTGTCGACCGTGCTGGAGATGACCGAGATCCAGACCCGGCTGCTCGCCGAAGGCGGCCCGGCGGTGATTTTCGAAAACGCGCTGCGGGCGGATGGCACGGCGTCGCCCATGCCGGTCGCCGTCAACCTGTTCGGCACCGTTGCCCGCGTAGCCGCCGCGATTGGCCGCAAGCCGGAAGAACTGCGCGGTGTCGGCGAGACGCTCGCCTTCCTGCGCCAGCCTGAGCCACCCGGCGGCTGGCGCGAGGCGATGGAGATGCTACCGCTGCTGAAGACCGTGCTGGCGATGAAGCCGAAACTCGTCGGCCACGCCCCCAGCCAGGACATCGTCTGGACCGGCGACCAGATCGACCTCGGCAAGCTGCCGATCCAGACCTGCTGGCCGAACGAGCCGGCGCCGCTGATCACCTGGCCGCTCGTGGTGACGGAAGGTAGGGATGGCCGCGCCAACCTGGGCATCTATCGCATGCAGGTGATCGGGCGCGACCGCACCCTGATGCGCTGGCTGGCGCATCGCGGCGGCGCCCTGCATTTCCGCCGCTGGCAGGAAGCCAACCCTGGCAAACCGATGCCCGCCTGCGCCGTGATCGGCGCCGATCCGGGCACGGTGCTCGCCGCCGTGACGCCGGTGCCGGAGACCCTGTCGGAATATCAGTTCGCCGGCCTGCTGCGTGGCAAGAAGGTGGAGCTGGTCGAGGCCCGCACCCAGCCGCTGAAGGTGCCGGCGGAAGCCGAGATCGTGATCGAAGGGCATGTGCTGCCTGACGAGTCCGGCGATGAAGGCCCTTATGGCGACCACACCGGCTATTACAACGCGGTGGAGCGTTTCCCGGTTTTCCAGGTCACCGCCATCACCATGCGGCGCAATCCGATCTACCTGTCCACCTTCACCGGCCGGCCGCCGGATGAACCATCGGTGCTGGGCGAGGCGCTGAACGAGGTGTTCATCCCGCTCATCCGCCAGCAGTTTCCCGAGATCGTCGACTTCTGGCTGCCGCCCGAAGGCTGCAGCTATCGCATCGCCGTCGTGTCGATGAAGAAGCAGTATCCGGGTCACGCCAAGCGCGTGATGATGGCCGTGTGGTCCTATCTGCGCCAGTTCATGTACACGAAATGGGTGATCGTGGTGGACCACGACATCAACGCGCGCGACTGGAAGGATGTGATGTGGGCGGTTTCCACCCGCATGGACCCGGCGCGCGACATCACCGTGATCGAGCACACGCCGATCGACTATCTTGACTTCGCCTCGCCGGAATCGGGCCTCGGTTCCAAGATCGGCCTCGACGCCACCGACAAATGGCCACCGGAAACCCACCGTGAATGGGGCACGCCGCTGCGCATGGCGGACGACGTGATCCAGACCGTAACGGAGAAATGGGCAAGGCTCGGACTGCCCGGCAGCGGCAAGCCAATCTGGAAGTAACCCGGCGAGGGATTCGCAGCGCCTGCCGCCTGGCAGCGGAGTGGTCTAGAATTCGCTGGGGCCGTGCGGCCCGCCATCACACCACGAGGCATGCAGAGCCCCCTATGACCACCCTCACCGAAGCCGATGCCACCGCCCTGCCCAACGCGCGCGGGCGGGATCGCATCCGCCGCGCCTTCGAGCGCGAGGAACTGTATGGCCTGCGCCAGTGGCTACGGGCACGGCTGGCGGTGCTGGTCATCATCGCCTTCTGGATGCCGGTCATCAGCCCGCCGGGCTTTGCCGTCTATTACATCGGCATCGTGGTTCTGTCCGGCCTGATCGGCGTGACGCATTACGAGCTGCGCAAGCGCGGCTTCGGCGGGATGCTTGCGCCCTACGCCTTTCAATTGCTCGATGTGGCGCTGGTCGGCTTCGCCATCTTCGTCCCGAATGTCTTCCAGGAGCGCATCCTGCCCCATGGCGCGATGCTGGACTTCGGCAACGAGCACTATTTCTACATCTTCCTGGTCGCGGCGCTGTTCACCTATTCACCCCGCATCGTGCTGTGGACCGGCTTCTGCATCGCGGTGGTCTATGCCGCCGGCGTGGCCTGGATTCTCGACCAGCCCGGCAGCTTCATTCTCTCGATGCCCAATCTGGAGTTCATGGCCCTGAGCATGGATGAACGTAGCCGGCTGATGGGCAATCTCAACCGCGTCGCCATCGACGAGCATGTGCAGACCATCATCCTGATGCTGATCGTGTCGGGCATGCTGGCGCTTGGCGTCTGGCGGGTGCAACGGCTGGTGCTGGCCAATGCCGCGGCGGAACGGGCGCGCGCCAACCTGTCGCGTCACTTCTCACCCAACATGGTCGACATGCTGGCCAATACCGACCAGCCGCTGGGCGCTGGGCGCAGCCAGGAAGCGGCGGTTCTCTTCGCCGATATCCGCGGCTTTACGAGCTATGCCGAAACCCATGCCCCGGAAGAGGCGCTGACATTGCTGCGCGAGGTACACCGCATGCTGGCGCAACAGGTTTTTGCCCATGGCGGCACGCTGGACAAGTATCTCGGCGACGGCGTGATGGCGACCTTTGGGACGCCCGCGCCGGGCGCGCGCGATGCGGCCAATGCGCTGGCCGCCGGCCGCGCCATCCTGGAATCGATCGCTGCCTGGAACCAGGCCCGCGTTGCCCGGGGTGCCGACCCGGTCCAGGTCGGCATCGGGTTGCATTATGGCAGGGTGGTACTGGGCGATATCGGCGACGAACAGCGGATCGAATACGCCGTGATCGGCGACACCGTGAATGTGGCAAGCCGCATCCAGGACCTGACGCGCAAGCTCGACGTGCGTCTGGCCGCCTCGATGGCGCTGGTAAACGCGGCCCGGGAAGCAGAAGACGGGCCGGAGCTGCTGCAGGATTTGCAGCGAGCGCCGCTGCAGCGGCTGGACGGTCGCGAGGAACCGATCCTTGTCTGGACTCTGGAATGACGGGATTGGCACCGACGCCCGTCGACCGCATCCAGGCGGCCTTCGCGGCGGAGGAGGCAGAGGGCCAGCGCCTGTTCCTGCGCGTGCGGATGGTGCTGGTGGCGATCACCGCAATCTGGCTACCGCTGATCACGCAATGGCAGGGCGTCCTCTACTGGTGGGCGCTGCTCGCGCTGTTCATCGTCTTCGGCTACGGCCCCTACAAGCTGCGGCGGCGCGGCGTGACGGGACGCTGGCCCGCCTTTCTCTTCGCCACGCTCGACATGCTGTTGCTGACGCTGATCGTGCTGGTGCCGAACCCGATGCAGACGCTGGAGATTCCGGCAGCCTTGTTCCTGCGCTTCAGCGGCGAACATGCCTATTACATCTTCATCGCCGCCGCCGTGTTCTCCTATTCCCCAAGGCTGGTGGTCTGGAACGGTGTGATGGCGGTTTTCGCCTATACCGCCGGGGTGGCCCTGCTGCTGCGCGATCCCGCCGCCTACGCCATCATCGGCGGCGTTTTC
>CAXNFA010000065.1:0-6944 GCA_964201105.1 Alphaproteobacteria bacterium
CGGCTGATCCCGCCCGACGTCATGACCGACCTGCGCCGCGCGGCGGGCGAACGCCTGGCGCGGGCGCCGTCAAGCTGGACCGGCGGGGTTGTTATCGTGTTGCTGTGGCTGGCCGTGGCCGTGTGGGCCGGCCGCTGGCTGCTGGATGAAATCTAGAAGAAAGGAACCGAGCGCGGCGGCGTCAGGCGTGCTTCCGGCAGGTTGACCAGCCGCACCGATTCCAGCGTGCTCGACAGGCCGAGTTCATTGACCAGCACGCGGAAGGCCATGGCCTTTTCCGCCTCTTCCCGCGCCAGAAAGGACACGGTCACTGCACCGGAGGGAAAACGCGGGAAACCATATTCATTGAAATAGGGCAGCAGCAGGATGTGATTGGTCTGCATCCACTTTTCGATCTCGCGCAGGATACGCACGCCTTCGAAAAACTCGGGCGAGAAGGCATGACGCCCGAAGGACAGGCGGATGATAAATTGAATCCACTCGGTGCGTTCCATGTCACCACCAGGTCGGGCTCCGGGACTGTCCAGAGCATCGACAAACTGCCCGGCAGCCGGGCGCGCAATATGATTGCCGCATCCGCGACCGAAATCCAGCACCGTCGCCATGGGGAAGAAACGCAGCCCCGGGCCGATCCGCTTCCCGGCCTGACGCCGCGTCAGTCGGCCGGGGCCACGTCATCGATATGCAGCTGCACGTCTTCGCGGCCCTGCCAGGTGTCGGTGCGGAGCGTGCCGGCGATATGGAGCTTGCGACCGCCCGCGCCGAGCAGCGCCTGGCCCACCGTTTCGGCCGCCGAGCGGAAGGCGATGCCCTTCAGCCGCCCGCCAGCGCCGCCCGACAGGATGACGCGCACATGGTCGGTGCCGACGATGTCGGCCTTGACCACGCGCACACCGGCCAGCGCAAAGCGCGGCTCGCGGTTGCCCTGGCCGTAGGGACCGGCGCGTTCCAGCATCGCGACCAGATCGGTCGTCGCGCCTTCGGCCGCCAGGGCGCCGTCGAGGCCGAGCGAGGGGCGTGGCGGATCAACACCGAGCGTGCCTTCGGCCCGCGCCTCGAGAAAGGCATGGAAGGCATCCACCTTGTCCGGTGCTATGGTTAGGCCAGCCGCCATGGCGTGACCGCCACCGGCTTCCAGCAGGCCCGCCTGGCGCGCCGCGATGATGGCGGCGCCAAGGTCGAAGCCCGCGACCGAACGGCCCGAGCCCTTGCCGACGCCTTCGTTCAACCCGATGACCACGGCGGGCCGGTTGAAGGCATCCTTAACCCGCGTCGCGACGATGCCGACGACGCCGGGATGCCAACCCTGCCCGGCCACGACGATGGCGGCCATATTGGCTTGGCTTGCGGCGGCGCGCAGCGCCTCTTCCTGAACGCCGGCTTCAATCGTGCGGCGATCAGCGTTCAGGCGGTGCAATTCCTGCGCGATGGCCATGGCCTCGCCCGCATCCTCGGTCGACAGCAGCAGCGTGCCGAGGTCGGAGCGGCCGATGCGCCCGCCCGCGTTGACGCGCGGGCCGAGCAGGAAGCCCAGGTGATAGCAGCCCATGCGCTCGCGCACGCCGGCAATGTCGGCAAGGGCGGCAAGTCCGGTGTTGCTGCGCTGCGCAGCAATCTTCAATCCTTGCGCGACAAAGGCGCGGTTGAGGCCGGTGATCGGGACCATGTCGCAAACCGTGCCCAGCGCGACCAGGTCTAGCCATTGCAGCAGCGAAGGCTCAGGCCGCTGGCTGAACCAGCCGCGCTTTCGAAGCGCGCGATTGACGGCGACGACGAGAAGAAAGGCAACGCCCACGGCGGCCAGCTGGCCCAGGCCCGGCGCGGCATCGAGGCGGTTGGGATTGACCACGGCCCGGGCGCGCGGCAGTTCCGGCTCGGCCATGTGATGGTCGATGACAATGACGTCGAGGCCAGCGTCCGCTGCCGCCGACAGCGGCTCGAAGGCGAGCGTGCCGCAATCGACTGTCACCACCACCCTGGTGCCCTGCGCGGCAAGCTTGCGCATCGCCACCGTGTTGGGGCCGTAGCCTTCGGTCAGGCGGTCGGGAATGTAGGTGGCAACATCGATGCCGGCGGCGCGGAAATAGCGCACCAGCAGCGCCGAGGATGTCGCGCCATCGACGTCATAGTCGCCGAAGACGGTGATGGCTTCACCCTTGGCGGCCGCGTCGGCCAACCGGTCGGCCGCCGCATCCATGTCGGGCAGGGTCGACGGGTCGGGCAGCAGGTCGCGCAAGCTGGGCGACATGTATTGCAGCGCGTCATCAGTGGTGACGCCGCGCCCGGCCAGCACGCGGCCGATCACCTCGGGCAGGTCATGCGCCTGGGCGATGGCCAGCGCGAGGCGTTCATCGGAAACACGCGAGCGCCAGAAGCGGCCCGAGACGGAGCGTTCGACCCCGAGGATCGGGGCGCCGTCGCGGAAGCTTCCGGCGTGTGCTGTCATCAACGCGGCTTGATGGTGCCCTTGAGCGCCTTGGCGATGTCGTGCTGCGCCTTGATCCAGCGCACCGAGCCCGTCTTCGCGCGCATCACGATGGAATGCGTGAAGACGACATCGTCGCGCCGCTGCACGCCCTGCAGCATCGAGCCATCGGTCACGCCCGAGGCGGCGAAGAGTACATCGCCATGGGCAAGGTCGCTGAGCGAATATTTGCGGCCGAAATCGGTGATGCCCATGCGCTGGGCGCGGCCGCGTTCGTCGTCGTTGCGGAAGACGAGGCGACCCTGCATCTGGCCGCCGATGCAGCACAGCGCCGCCGCCGCGAGCACGCCTTCCGGCGCGCCGCCGATGCCCATGTAGATGTCGACGCCGGTGCCCTTTTCCGCGCAGGCGATCACGCCGGCGACGTCTCCATCGGGGATCAACTTGATGCGGGCGCCGGCCCTGCGGACGTCGTCGATGATCTTCTGGTGGCGCGGGCGGTCGAGGATGCAGGCCATCAGGTCGGACGGCGCGCAGCCCTTCGCCTTGGCGAGCGCCAGGATGTTCTCGCCCGGCGCGCGGTCGAGATCGACCACGCCATCGGGAAGGCCGCCGCCGACCGCGATCTTTTCCATATAGGTGTCGGGCGCGTTGAGGAAGCCGCCCTTCTCCGCCATCGCCAGCACGGCAAGCGCGTTGGGGCCGCCGGTCGCGGTGATGGTCGTGCCTTCCAGCGGGTCGAGCGCGATGTCGATCTTCGGCCCCCGGCCGGTGCCGACCTTTTCGCCGATGTAGAGCATCGGCGCCTCGTCGCGTTCGCCTTCGCCGATCACCACTTCGCCGTCGATGGCGAGGTCGTTGAGCAGCGTGCGCATCGCGTCCACCGCCGCCTGGTCGGCCGCCTTTTCGTCGCCGCTGCCAATCAGCCGCGAGGCCGCGATGGCCGCCGCTTCGGTGGCACGCACAGCGCCCAGAACAAGGCCGCGGTCAAGGCCGGTTTGGTCGTCGCTCATCATATCCTCATGGTCTTCTTAGGGAGAAACCAGAGCACGGCTTCCTGTTCCATGAACAGGCCGTGCCCTAGAGATTCGGTTCGATACGGATCATGCAAGGCGGTGCGGCCATGCTGCCCAGCCGGGAAATTTCGGCCAGCGCAGCGGCCATGCCGCGTTCCTCGGCCTCATGCAGCGTCATGATGACCGAGACCCGCTCGCCGGGATCGCGGCCGCGCTGCAGCACCGATTCGATGGACACGCGGTGATCGCGCATGATTGCCGCCACATCAGCCATGACGCCGGGCTGGTCGTTGACCTCGAGGCGCCAGTAATAGGCGCCGAAGCGATTCGCGACGCTGCCGGCCTTCAACGTCTTCAGCGCCGTCGTGGGCACGCCGAAGGGCGACACCCGGTGGCCGCGCGCGATGTCCATGATGTCGGCGACGACGGCCGACGCCGTGGGGCCCGCGCCTGCGCCGGAGCCTTCGTAAACGGTGCGGCCGACGAAATCGCCATCAGCCAGTACGGCATTGAAGGCGCCTTCGACATGGGCGACCGGCGAATGGATCGGCACCATGCAGGGATGCACACGCTGTTCCAGCCCCTGGTCATTGCAGGTGGCAATGCCCAGCAGCTTGATGCGGTAGCCGAGCTCGGCGGCGAAGCGGATGTCCTGCGCCGTGATGTTGCGGATGCCTTCGACGTGGATGGAACTGAAATCGACAGGCACGCCGAAGGCGACGCTCGCCAGGATGGCAAGCTTGTGCGCGGTGTCGACGCCGTCGATGTCGAAGGACGGATCGGCCTCGGCATAACCAAGCTTCTGCGCTTCCGCCAGGACGTCGGAGAAGTCGCGGCCCGACGCTTCCATTGTCGTCAGGATGTAGTTGCAGGTGCCGTTGAGGATGCCGTAGATGCGGGTCAGCCGGTTGGCGGCGAGGCTTTCGCGCAACGCTTTCATGATCGGGATGCCACCGGCGACCGCCGCCTCGAAATAGAGCGGCACGCCCTTCTTCTCGGCTTCCGCGGCGATGGCGACGCCGCGTTTGGCGATCAGCGCCTTGTTGGCCGTCACAACGCCCTTGCCAGCGGCCACGGCGCCTTCGACCAGCTTGCGCGCGGGCCCGTCCTCGCCGCCGATCAGTTCGACGACGACATCGACGCCCGCATCGCTGGCGAGCGCGACCGGGTCATCGACCCAGCGCATCTTCGACGTGTCGATGCCGCGATCCTTCTTCCGGTCGCGCGCGGCGATGGCGACGATCTCGATCGGCCGGCCGCAACGGGCCGCGATCTGATCGCCATGGCTGGCCAGAATCTTCACGACACCCGCGCCGACCGTGCCCAGGCCGGCGATGCCAATCCGGAGCGGCGTCATCAGGATGCTGCGGCCCGCTTGGGCGGTGTCGGCGCGGCGACGCTGTTGATGCCGCGCGATTGCAGGAATCGCTTGATGTTGCGCGCGGCCTGGCGGATGCGCTGTTCGTTCTCGACCAAGCCGATGCGCACGAAGCCCTCGCCATATTCGCCGAAGCCGACGCCGGCCGAGACGGCGACCTTGGCTTCCTGCAGCAGCAGCTTCGAGAATTCCATCGAACCCATTTCGCGGAAGGCCGGCGGCAGCGGCGCCCAGGCGAACATGCTCGCGCGCGGGCTCGGGATGTCCCAGCCGGCCGCGTGCAGGCCCTGGACCAGCACGTCGCGTCGCGCCTTGTAGGCGGCGCGCACTTCGTCGACGCAATCCTGCGGGCCGTTGAGCGCCGCGGTGGCCGCAACCTGCACCGGCGTGAAGGCGCCATAGTCGAGATAGCTTTTCACGCGGGAGAGCGCGTCGATCAGCACGCGGTTGCCGGCGGCGAAGCCGACACGCCAGCCGGCCATCGAATACGTCTTGCTCATCGATGTGAATTCGACTGCGATGTCCTTGGCGCCCGGCACCTGCAGGATCGACGGCGGCTTGAAGTCGTCGAAATAGATTTCGGAATAGGCGAGATCGGAAATGATCCAGATGCCCTGCTGGCGGCAATAGGCGACGACCTCGCGATAGAAGTCGAGGTCCACCACCTCGGCCGTCGGGTTGGCCGGATAGCACAGCACCAGAGCCAGCGGCTTCGGAATCGAATGACGCACCGCCCGGTCGAGCAGGCGCAGGAAGTCTTCCCCCTGCCCCACCGGCAGATGGCGGATCGACGCGCCGGCGATGATGAAGCCGAAGGTGTGGATCGGATAGCTGGGGTTCGGGACCAGCACGACATCGCCCGGCGCGGTGATGGCCTGCGCCAGGTTGGCGAGGCCTTCCTTGGAGCCCAGCGTGACGATGGTTTCCTTCTCCGGGTCGATCTCGACCCCGAAGCGGCGAGCGTAATAGGCGGCATGCGCGCGGCGCAGGCCGGGAATACCCTTCGACACCGAATAGCGGTGTGCGCGCGGGTTGCGTGTCGCCTCGATAAGCTTATCGATGATGTGCGGCGCCGGTGCGAAATCCGGGTTGCCCATGCCAAGGTCGATGATGTCCTCGCCCGCCGCCCGGCTCTTCGCCTTCACCGCATTGATTTCGGCAAACAGGTAAGGCGGCAGGCGCTTGATGCGATGGAACTCGGTGTCCATGACGGGACCAGTGGCTGGAGGGGAGACGACGGTAAGATCAGGTTTCATTGTGTCAGAATTCGGTGCCGGAACCGGGAAAAGCCGCCGGATGGCGGCGGCTCGGCCGTTCCTTAGACCCCGTAGCCCTAAAAATCGAGATAGATCTCGGCGCGGCGGTTCTCGGCCTCGCCGCGCGGATTGCTCTCGTCATAGAGGGGGTCGTTGTCCGCCACGGCCTCGGTGAAGATCGCCTGCGGGGTAACGCCGAGGCGAATCAGCTCGCTGGCGACAGACTGGGCGCGGTCCTGCGACACCTTGAAATTGACGAGGTTCTGGCTGGCCGTGCTGCCCGCCCGGCCCGAGGCGTGGCCCACGACGCGGACGGTGCCGCCGCGGCTGCGGTATTCCTCGGCGACGCGGCGCAGGGCGGTGCGATATTCGGCCGGCACGCTGCTGGAGCCATTGGCAAAGCGCACCACCGCGGCGGGCTCCATGCCACCGCCACCGAAACCGGGCAGCGCCATGCCGCCCGCGGCCATCGGCACGCCCGCCGGGGGCAGCGTGGCCGGGGCATTGCCCAGCGACTGGTTGTAGGCCATCTGCGCCAGCGGCGGCGCCATCGTCTGGTTCGGCTGGATCGGCTGGGCGGCCGAGGGCATGAAGGCCGCGTTGGCCGGCGCCGTGGTCACCGTGCTCGCCGACTGGGCGATCATGTTGTTAAAGGTCGCGGCAAAGGCGTCCTGGCCGGCGGCCGGGCGGCCGGGCGCGGCGCCCCGCAGGGCGAAGCTGGCATCGCGCTCGTCGCGCAGCGCGGCCGGCGGCGCCACCGGGGCGGGCAGCGGCTGGGGCGCGACAGTGGCCATCATGGGCGGGGCCTGGACCGGGGCCGCCATCGCCGCTATGGGCGCGGGCGCGGGCCGCAGCTGGACCTGCGCCGC
>CAXNFA010000066.1:0-6901 GCA_964201105.1 Alphaproteobacteria bacterium
GGCAGTGCTTTCCGCCTGAAGGTGAAGCAGGGGTTGGTACCCAGCGCGACCCGCGTCGATGCGGCATGGCGGGTTGAATTCAAGGCGGCCCCGCAAGCGCCTTCCGAGCCCATCGAGGTCCGGCGTGAAACGGCCGGCGTCGGCGGACCCCGGGTTCTTCTGCCGGTGCCGGAAGCGGGCGGCCGTGTCGCCATCGCCGATCCGGAGGTGGGCGACGACCTGATCGTGGTGCCCGTCATGCAGGGTGGCCGGGGCGTGCCGGCGGAACGCACCTTTGCCGAATTCCGTGTGCTCGCCTCGAACCAGGGTGTCGTGGTCAACCCATGGATTGACGACGTGCAGGTCCAGTCGGGCGCCGACGGTGTCGCGATCACCGCGGCACGCGGCCTGACCCTGTCGGCCGCCGAGCCTGCGGCTTCCGGTGCTGAAGCCTTGCCGGCAGCGGCAGAGGGAGCGCCACCGCCCCCCGCTAGGCTCGGGCTGCTGCGCTTCGCGGAATGGGCCCGCGGCCCGATCGACCAGTACCAGAAGAATCACGACAGCCTGCTGATGGCCATGGCGATGGCCGGCGACAACGAGCGGTCTGCCGCGCGGCTCAAACTCGCGCAATTCTATCTCGCCCACAGCATGGCAGCGGAGGCGCTGGGTCTTGTTCGCCTGATCGAACGGACCGATGCCTCGGCCAACGCCGATCCCGGCCTGCGGGCCGTGCGGGGCGCGGCGCAATATCTGATGGGCCGAATTCCGGCGGCGGAACGCGACCTGATGATACCTGCTTTCGCGGTTGACCCCACGGTTTCGCTGTTCCGCGGCGGCATTCTTGCGGGGAAGAAGGAATGGGTCGAGGCCCGCCAGGAGTTTGCCATCGGCATGCTTGGCCTAAGCACGCTGCCACCCCAGCTGCAGGCGCATTTCCAGTTGCTGGCCGCACGTTCGGCCCTGGAAAGCGCGGACCTGAACGAGGCCGCCAGCGCGCTTGCTAGCTTCAACGCCGCCAGCGCGCTGCCGCGCCAGGTCAGCGAGGGCAAGCTGCTCTTCGCCCGCCTGCGCATCGCCAAGGGCGAGCATGGGCCAGGCATGAACCTGCTCGAGGAAGTGGTGAAGGAAGACGTCCGGCCGGTCGCGCCCTATGCGCGCATGGTGCTGGTGGATGAGCGGCTGAAGGCGCGGGAGATCGCCTTGCCTGAGGCGATCAACGAGCTCGACTCCATGCGCCATGTCTGGCGCGGCGGCGATTTCGAGTTTGCCCTGCTCAAGCGCCTGGCCGACCTGCAGCTGGAGCGACGCGACTATCGCGCCGCGCTCAACACGATGCGCCAGATCGTCTCGGTCTTCGAAAAGCGCCCCGAAAGCAAGGAAGTCGCGGCCCAGATGGAGACGGTCTTCCGCGACCTCTTCTCCAATGGCGGCGCCGACACACTGCCGCCGGTGGCAGCGCTCGGCCTCTATTTTGACTTCCGTCAGCTCACGCCGCTCGGCAAGGACGGCGACGTGATGATCCGGCAGCTCTCAGACCGTCTGGTTGGCGTTGACCTGCTGTCGCAGGCCGCGCAGCTGCTGCAGCACCAGGTCAGCTTCCGCTTGCGGGGCGAGGAACGCGCGGCGGTTGCGGGCAAGCTTGCCGCTATCTACCTGCTCGACAAGCAGCCGATCAAGGCGCTGGAAACGCTGGGCAGCACGCGCTTCCGCCAGGTGCCGGTCGAGGTAGCGCGCGAGCGCAAGTTCCTCGAAGCCCAGGCCTTCATGGAATTGCAACGCTACAGCGACGCCACGGTCCTGCTGCGCGGCGATGACAGCAAGGAAGCGGAAACGCTGCGCGCCGAAATGGCCTGGCGGCAGGCCAACTGGGCAGAGGCCGCGCAGGCTTACCAGAAGGTGCTGAACAGGCGCTGGGAGAATCAGGCACCGCTGACGGTGACCGAGCGCAACCAGGTGATGCAGCACGCCATCTCGCTGGTGCTGGCCGACAATTTCACCGCCACCGAGCAGTTGCGACGCCAGTTCCTGCCGCTGATGACCGAAACGACAGAAGCCGACGCCTTCGACCTGATCACCACGAATATCGACAAGGGCTCGATCAACTTCCGCCAGGTGGCAGGCCGCATTGCCCAGATCGACGTGCTCGACAGCTTTCTCGACCGCTACCGCCGGCCAAACGGCGGCACGCGCAGCTAACGCGCCTGGCGTCCACTTGGCCTCGACGCCGGAACTGCTTTCGGAGCGCGCTGTGCCGGAAAGACAGCCTTGAGCACGGCGCGCCCCGAACGCTGACCCGCACTTACTTGGCGAACGCGAGGTCGACGTAGTTCACTGATCGATTGATGACTTTGTAGTTCTGCAGGTTCTTTGCAAGCCCATCGACGTCGACGCGCACATGGCTGAAGATTGATGGCGCCTCGTTGTGGTAGAACTCTGCGAGCTTGCGCTGGTGCTCCAGCCGCTTCTTCGGATCCATCTCAGAGTTCATGGCCGCAATCGTAGGCATGATTTCTTCAAAGCAGGTGTGCTTGTTGGAGAACAGGCAGGAGTGCGTATTCATCGGCCGGGCCAGGTCGTTGCTAGGATAGCCTTCGTAATACATGCCGAAAGCATCGCCGACCCACTTGTCCTGGCCGAGAATTTTCTGCACGAGCGCTGGGACGGCGACCGCCCGCAGCTCGAGATTGACGCCGATCCGCTTCAGGTCGTTGGCCATGGCCTGGTAGGTATCGCGATTGTCGCCCTCGTTCGGGACCATTTCCGCAACCAAGGTGAAGCCATTCGGGTAACCCGCCTCGGCGAGCAGCTGCTTGGCCTTTGCCGGGTCATACGGATACGGCTCGATGTCCGCAAAATAGCCCGTCATGCCCGGCGTCGCGACCTGGCCGATCGGCACCGTCGCCCCGCCGAGCACCGTGGCGATGAAGCTTTTCTTGTCATAGGCGTAGTTGAGAGCTTGCCGCACGCGCCGGTCGCGCACGGGGCTGTCTTCCTTCAACTGCCGCAGGACCAAACCCATTGAATTGGTGCTGAGCGCCATCGACACCTTGTTGCCGGCTGCCTCTACTGCCGGCCGTGAATCGGGGTCCAGCGACCATGCGAGATCGACCTGGCCGGAACCCAGCGCCTGCACGCGGGCCGCCAACTCGGCCACCTCGCGAATCTCCAGGTTCTTGATCTTCGGCACGCGCCAGCATGTCTCGCAGGCAGTCCCGACGATCCGGTTCATGTCCCAGGATGAAATCTTGTACGGCCCGGTGCCGACCGGCTGGCGCCCGTAGCCCTCGGGGCCCATGTCCTTCCAGGCTTCCGGCTCATGCGGTCGCATGATCGACAGACGGCGGTCGAGGATAGGGTCGGGCTTGTCCGTCGTGATCTCGACGGTCAGGTTGTCGATCTTCCGTGCGGAAGGGATGCCCGAGAGTTGCCGCGGAACCTGCTGGGTCTTTATGACGGGATCCGTGGCGAGCGCCGCGACGTTGGCGACGATCACATCGGCAGTGAAGGGCCGGCCATTGTGGTAGGTGACTCCCGGGCGCAGCTTGAGAACCCAGACGGTCGGTTCCTTGACTTCCCAGCTCAGCGCGAGGCCCGGCTTCATGCTGCCGTCCTCCGCCATGTAGGTCACGGTGTCGAACACCGCGCCCAGGGGATAGGCACCATGCGAGCTGAAGGTGCCGTAGGGCATGCCGAACTGCGCCGGCATGCTGTTATGGGCAATGAGCAGCGTGTCGCCATCGGCGAGTGCGGCGACGGGCAAGCCGATCGCCAGCGCGGCGGCGATGCCGCCAAGAATTGTGTGTCGGACCATCGTTCTTCCTCCCATGTCGCCCTTGCAGGCGCCTAACCAGGCGACTCTGCGCCTGTCTGGGAGTTTGGCAAGGCCTATCCGCCTGCGGCGGGGCCGCCAAAGCTGAGGACGAGGCTGCTGGACACGAGGTTCCAGCCGTCGACCAGCACGAAGAAGATCAGCTTGAAGGGCAGCGAGATCAGGATTGGCGGCAGCATCATCATGCCCATCGACATGAGGACGGAGGCCACCACCATGTCGATGATGATGAAGGGTATGAAAAGCAGGAAGCCGATCTCGAAGGCGCGGCGCAATTCGCTGATCAGGAAGGCCGGGATCAGCACCTTGTAGGGCGTCGCCTCGGGCGTGGCCGGAACCGGCTCCCTCGACATGTCGACGAACATGCCAAGATCCTTCTCGCGCACCTGGCTCAGCATGAAGGCATGCACCGGCCTGGCGATGCGCTCGAAGGCGACCGGCTCGCTGATCTCCTCATTGATCAGCGGCAGCAGGCCCTCCTGGTAGCTGCGCTCCAGCGTCGGCGCCATCACGAAGGCGGTCAGGAACAAGGCCAGTCCGACGATCACGGTGTTGGGTGGCGTCTGCTGCACGCCCATCGCACTTCTCAACAAGGACAGCACGATGACGATACGGGTGAAGGACGTCACCACCACGAGCAGTGACGGCGCCAGCGCGATCACCGTCACCAGCGCGATCAGCTGCAGGATTCGCCCCGTCAGCGGACCGGGCTCGCCGCCAAGGTCGATGTTGAGCGATTGGGCCGCCGCTGGCAGCGCCGCGAACAGAAGCGCGGTGGTGGCGAGGGGCAGGGCGCGCAGAAGCGGACGGAACAGGGTCACACGATTACTCCGGGCGTCCGGTGCGTGCGCCCGGCGCGCCGAGGCGGCCGAGCAGGCGGTGGAAAGGCGTGGGTTCTGCGGCGGCAACGGGAAGCTCTTGCTCAGCCTGCGGTGTGGCGGGCGGGATCAACCCGCATTCCACCACCAGGTCCTGGCCGGCGCCGAGCAGGATGAGGTGTTCGCGGTCGTCGCGGCGGATGAGCAGCAGCTTGCGCTTGGCATCGACGCTCAGGATCTCGACCACGCCCAGCCGGCGGCGCGCGCGCCCGGCCACCGGGCTCGTGACGCGCGGGGCAAAGCCCATGCGGCGGCCGAGCAGCGCAAGGCCGCCGATCAGCCCCAGCACGAAGAGGAGCGCAAGGGCGAAGCGGAGGATCTGGTCGACGTCCACCATCTGCGATCAGGCGGGCTGGCGGTTCAGCACGTCATGCAGCGTGTCGAGCCCGTGGACGATATGCTCGAGGTCGCGGGCATAGTTGCGCGCCCGTTCCGATGGCATGCGAAGCAGGGCGACGCACAGCGCCTCGGTGCGCTGCTCGATGCCGCTCAGGTCGATGGGACCGCCATTCTGCGCCTGGGCGACGGCATGGTCGATGATGCCGCCCAGGTCGCGCAGCTCATGACGGGCGTTGAAAGCGGTGCTCATGCGTGTGTCCTTCCTGCGATCCGTGTTCGTCGATCAGCGTGCGGTTCGCGCGATAGACGTAGGTGAGAATTTCGGTGACCGCGGCCATCACTTCGATGGGGATGGGGGTATCGACGTCGATCAGCGCCAGCACTTCGGCCAGGTCGGCGTCCTCGCGCACCTTCACGCCATTCGCAAAGGCGAGCTCGACGATCTGCCGGGCCACCGCGCCATGGCCGCTGGCGACCACCCGGGCCGGCGCCGACGGATTGTGCCCGTCGCCCTGGATGGCGACGGCCACGTCACGGCGTTTCTTGGGGCGGGGGGTGTCGTTGTCGGTCATGGTCGTGGTCCAGTGCCGCTGAGAATGGGGTTCGCAGGGTTAACAACCCATTAAGCCTCCTAACTGGGCAGACCCGGCAAGAAATGCCGGGGCTTAACCTCTCCTTAAGAAGCGGCAACCGACACTCCGGTCCGCGACAGGGAACAGGCGTCCATGGACCTCGGCAAGATCCCGCTTCTGAAGATGATCACGACCCAGATGGGCTGGCTCAACCAGCGCCAGAAGGTGATCTCGGAGAACATTGCCAACGCCGACACGCCGAAATATGTCCCGCACGACCTCACCCCGCTCGATTTCGCCGACATGGCGCGCTCGCAATACAAGAAGCTCGCAATGGCGGGGTCGAGCCCGCAGCACATCACCGAGACCAATGCGGCCAAGGTGGGCCAGTTCAAGGACGCCAAGGACAAGAAGTATCCGTCGGAGCCCTCGGGCAACGCGGTGGTGCTGGAAGAGCAGATGCTGAAGCTGTCGGAGTCGCAGGTCGACTACGAGCTCATCACCCGGCTCTATCGCAAGCATGTCGGCATGTTGCGCACCGCGCTCGGCCGCCAATAGGAGACAGGTGAAAGGCCATGACCGAACTTCTCAAGTCGATTGCCATTTCCTCCGCCGGCCTGCGCGCCCAAAGCGAGCGCATGCGCGTGGTGTCGGAAAACATGGCGAACAGCGACACGCTGCCCCAGGTGCCCGGCGGCAATCCCTATCGCCGCAAGACGGTCGCCTTCCAGAATGTGCTCGACCGTTCGCAGCAGATCAACAAGGTGGAGATCAAGCGCGTCGGCTTCGATACCTCGGAATTCAACAAGCGCTATGACCCCAAACATCCCGGCGCCGATGCCGATGGCTACGTCAAGCTCCCCAATGTCAGTTCGCTGATCGAGGCGATGGACATGCGCGAGGCGCAACGCAGCTACGACGCCAATGTCGGTGCTATCGAATCGGCCCGTTCCATGCTGATGCGCACGATTGGCCTCCTCAACGGCTCCTGAAACAGGCAGACAAGGATAGAATCCCATGGCATCGCCCATCCTGAACATGGCCTTTCCCGCCGCCACCGCGGCGCTGAAGCCGGCATCCGCTGCCGCATCGGCCGGAATCGGCGCCACGCCAGCCGGCGGCCAAAGCTTCTCCGATCTCATCAAGATGCTGTCGAAGGACGGCGTGCAGAAGGGCAACGAGACCGAGATGCAGGGCATCAAGTCGCTCAATAAGTCGACCGATGTGGTCGATGTCGTCACGGCGGTGACCAATGCCGAAGTGACCCTGGAAACGGCCATGGCGGTGCGCGACCGCATGATCGC
>CAXNFA010000067.1:0-6890 GCA_964201105.1 Alphaproteobacteria bacterium
GTCAGCGTGCGGCCCGTTGCATCGCCGCCCGCATGCAGGATGCGCCGCTTGCTGTGCGCTGCCTCGCGCCCCAGCAGCGGCGCTCCGAATTCATCGGCATCGAAGGCAAGTCCCGCCGCGATCAGTTCCTGGACGCGCTGGACGCCCTCCTTGGCCAACACGCGCGCCATCGCTTCGTCGGTCAGTCCGCTGCCGGCCGCAATGGTGTCGGCGACATGGCTTTCGGGCGAGTCGTCGGCGCCGATCGCAGCCGCGACGCCACCCTGTGCCAGCCGGCTGGACCCGCCAGAAAGGCCTAGCGTTTTGGTGATCAACGTGGTGCGCAGCGGGGCGAGCGCCAGTGCAGCGGCAAGGCCGGCAATGCCCGATCCGATGATGATCGCGTCCGTGCGGCGGATGGTCAGCGCCGTCGACAATCGCACGGTCACGGCAGAGCCCCTCAGTGTTGCTTGCGACCGACTGCCAGCATGCGTTCAACCGCAGCACGGGCCCGTTCGGCCACAGCCGGATCGACTTCGACCTGCGGGCTCATGGTCTGCAAGGCCTTGAGGATCTTCGGCAGCGTGATGCGCTTCATGTGCGGGCACAGGTTGCAGGGCCGCACGAATTCGACATCCGGCAACTCGGCGGCGACGTTGTCGCTCATCGAGCATTCCGTGACCATCAGCACCTTGGGCGGCCGCTTGCTGGAAACAAAGTCGATCATCTTCGCGGTCGAACCGACAAAGTCTGACGCCGCCTGCACATCGGGCGGGCATTCCGGATGGGCGATCACGACGACGCCGGGATGCGCCATGCGATAGGCGCCAATCTCGGCGCCGGTAAAGCGCTCATGGACCTCGCAATGACCCTTCCAGGTGATGATCCGGACCTTTGTCTTCCCCGCGACATAGGACGCGAGATATTCGTCTGGCAGGAAGATGACGCTGTCGGTGCCCAGCGATTCCACCACCTCGACAGCGTTGCCGGAGGTGCAGCAGATGTCGGATTCCGCCTTCACCTCGGCCGAGGTGTTGACATAGGTGACGACCGGCACGCCCGGATAGGTCTCGCGCAGCAGGCGGATGTCGGCGGCCGTGATTGAGTCGGCGAGCGAGCAGCCGGCGCGGGCGTCCGGGATCAGCACGATTTTTTCCGGGCTCAGGATCTTCGCCGTCTCGGCCATGAAGTGCACACCGGCCAGCACGATGACATCCGCCGTCGTTTCAGCAGCCTTACGGGCGAGCGCCAGCGAGTCTCCGACGATGTCGGCGACACAATGGTAGATCTCGGGCGTCTGGTAATTATGCGCCAGGATGACGGCGTTGCGTTCCCGCTTCAGCCTGTTGATCGCGTCGATATAGGGCGCGTGAAAGGGCCACTCCACTTCGGGAATGACGCCGCGGACCCGCTCATACAGGTCGGCGGTCGCCGCCGCGACGGCGGGCGTGTAGTCCAGCGTTGCAATGCTCATGACGGGTCGAACCCCCAGGCCGGGCCGCGTCCGAACGAAGATTGGCGCACCCGACACGATTCGAACGTGTGACCTCTGCCTTCGGAGGGCAGCGCTCTATCCAGCTGAGCTACGGGTGCTCTCCAGGTCGAGGCAGGACCATAGCGGAAACCCGCGGTTGCTTTCAACACAGCCTCTTGCCCGCCCGCGAAAGGCGGGTTCCCCCGGTATGTGTGCCTTAGAAGGTGTCCTGCAAGGCCTAGTTCGGCTTGGCAGGCGTGGATTTGGCGGGCGTGGCATCGCCCTTCTCGTCCGTCCGGCTCTTCAGGACGGGTTTCATGTAGATCAGCAGCGACGAGGCTACGTAGATCGACGAGAAGGTGCCGATGACGACGCCAAACAGCATCGAGGCGCTGAAGTTGAGCAGCGTGGATCCGCCGACCAGCAACAGCGGCACCACCGCGAGGATCACCGTCATGCCGGTCATCACCGTGCGCGGCAAGGTCTCGTTGACCGACACGTTGATCAGCTCGACCAGCGACATCCGCTTGTATTTGCGGGCGTTCTCGCGCATGCGGTCGAAAACGACCACGGTGTCGTTGATGGAATAGCCGGCCAGGGTCAGCAGGGCGGCAACCGCCGTCATGTTGAAGTCGAGCTGCAGGACAGAAAACAGCCCAAGCGTGATGTAGACGTCGTGGAAGGTCGAGATCAGGGCCGAAATGCCGAATTGCCACTCGAAGCGAAAGGCGACATAGAGGCCGATGCCGGCCAGGGCCAGGATGGTCGCAATCAGGCCATTGCGGAACAGCTCCCCGCTGACGGTCGGGCCGACGACATCGACCCGGCGGTATTCGAAGCTTTGGCCCAGCGCCTCCCGGATTGTGGCCACGGTCTGCTGGTCTGTCCCGTCTGCTCGCGGCTGGACACGAATCTGTACTTCCCGGCGGGATTCACCGAAATCCTGCAGCTTGACTTCGCCCAGACCCAGATTGTTGAGCTTCTCGCGCATGTCGGCGAGGTCCGGCGGCGTGCTGGATGCAACCTCTACAACCACCCCGCCGGTGAAATCGAGACCAAGGTTAAGCCCTTGGTACCAAAGGGAAAAAGTGGTCAGCAGGAACAGGAAGGCGGTGGCCGCGAAGGCCACCAGGCGCTGACCGGCAAAGTCGATCTTGGTGTTGCTGGGGACGAGCTTGAGAAATCGCATGGCGGCAGAGAACAGGCGCGACCCCGGCCCGTCAAGGGCGAATCTGCCGCGCCCCGGCCAGGGGTTAGTGACGCCAGAACCTGGGTGTGAACAAAACCAGGAAAGTGAACAGTTCCAGACGCCCCAGCACCATCGCGAAGGCCAGCAGCCATTTGGCGGCATCTGGCAACGGCTGGAAGGTTCCCGCGGGTCCGATAATGGGGCCAAGTCCGGGTCCCACATTGCCCAGAGCGGTGGCGGCGCCGGACACGGCGGTAACGAAGTCCAGGTCCATCGCGGCCAGAAGCAGTGCCAGGATCACGAAGCAGGAGATGTAGAGCGCGATGAAGGCGATGACGCCGGCGGGCACATCGTCGGGCACCACACGGCCCTGGTATTGCAGGGGGAACACGCCGTGGGGCTGGACAAGCTTGGCCATCTGCACGCGCAGGCGGGCGAGAAGAATTTCGAAGCGGAATATCTTGATGCCGCCCGATGTCGATCCCGTGCAGCCGCCGCTGAAGGTCAGCAGGAAAAAGACCGTCACGGCGAAGCTGCCCCACTGGCTGTAGTCGGTTGAAACAAAACCGGTCGTCGTCACCACCGAGGTGACGTTGAACAGGGCGTGGCGGAAGGCCTCGGCCCAGTGCATGTCGCGTGTCAGGCTCAGCCACAGAGTCAATGCCACGGCGGAGCCCAGCACGATCAGGAACAGCAGACGGATCTGGCTGTCCTTCCAGAAGACGGAGATGTCGCCCCGTGTCAGCCGGATGTAGATGACGAAGGGGAGCGCGCCGGCCAGCATGAAAGCAATGCCGATCCATTCCACCGCCGCACTCTGGAAGAAGCCGATCGAGGAATCCGACGTTGAGAAACCACCCGTGGAAACACTCGCCATGGCATGCACGACGGCTTCCATGCCGGTCATGCCGGCGAACCAGTACAGCAGCGCGCAGGTGATGGCGAGCGTCAGGTAGATGAAAAGGGTGGCCGATGCGACGGTAGAGAGCCGGGGGACCACCTTCTCCGACCGGTCCGACGATTCGCTGTGAAACAGCTGCATGCCGCCCACCCGCAGGAAGGGCAGCACAACCATGGCAAGAAGGATCAAGCCGGCGCCGCCAACAAAATTAAGGACGCCGCGCCATAGTTGCAATCCTGGCGGCAAACGATCGAGGCCGACGATCACAGTTGAACCCGTGGTTGTCAGGCCCGACATCGATTCGAAATAGGCGTCCGCCAGGCTGAGGTCCAGCCCGGAGAAGACAAAAGGCAAAGCACCAAAAGCAGCCAGCGTGACCCAGGATGACGTCGTCAGCAGGAAGCCCTGTCGCACGTCGATCTGAATGTTCTGCTGACGGGTGGCAAGTGCGGCCGCGACGCCGAAAAACAGGGTGAAGCCGGAACTCGCGGCAAAGACAATCCAGTCCTCGTTGCCGACATTCAGGTCGACAATGGCGGGAATCGCCATGGTGGCCGCCAGCCCGATCAGGAACAGGCCGTTGAGATAGATGACGGGCCGCAGGTCAATCACAGGACGCCTACTGCGCTGCCGCGGGCATTGCCGGCTGTTCCTTCGTCGTCAGCGCGACGAACACATCTTCCAGGTTCGATTCCTCGGTCGACAGGTCGACGACATGCAGCCCGCTCGAATGCAGGGCGGCGAGGATCGCCGCCATCTCGGTCTCGCTGCGCTGGTAGCGGATGCGCAGGCTGCGCGGTCCGCGCTGATGGGTGTCGAAACGTGCGAGCTCCGGCGGCACGCCGGCAAGGTCCCGGTCGAGCAGGACGATCAGATCCTTGCGGTCGATACGCTGCACCAGATTCTCCGTGCTGTCGCAGGCGACCACCTCGCCATGGTTGATGATGGCGATGCGATTGCACAGCTCCTGCGCCTCTTCCAGGTAATGCGTGGTGAGCAGGATCGTGGTGCCGCGCGCATTCAGTTCGCGAATCATCGCCCAGAGGTTCTGGCGCAACTCGACATCGACGCCCGCCGTCGGCTCATCCAGAACCAGCACAGGCGGCGTATGCACCATCGCCTTGGCCACCATCAGCCGGCGCTTCATGCCGCCCGACATGCGGCGGGAATAGCCATCGGCCACGTCGGTCAGGAACAGCGCGCGCAGCAATTCATCCGTGCGGCGCTCCCGCCTCGGCACGCCGTAAAGGCCGCCTTGCAGCTCCAGCGACTCGCGGGGCGTGAAAAAAGGATCGATCGACAATTCCTGCGGGACGATGCCGATGGCGCTGCGCACCATGCGCGGGTTCCGGTCGATATCGAAGCCGCAGACCGATGCCGTTCCGCCGGTCTTCAGGACCAGGCCGGCGAGAATGTTGATCAGGGTCGACTTTCCCGCCCCATTGGGCCCCAGCAGGCCGAACAGTTCGCCCGGGCGGATAGTCAGGTCCACGCCCTTCAGCGCTTCCTTCGCCGCGCCGCCGCGCCGCCCGAAATAGGTCTTGCGCAGGCCGGTGACAGCGATGGCGGCAGGTTCAGGAAAGGGTGGCTGAGTGTTGAAAACCGTCACGTCGGCCCGTCACGTTTGGCCGGCCCTCCGCGTGGGTCGGGCACCGCGCGGCAAACGAGCCGGGGCGCAGGGTTGAATGCGGCGCGGCAATCGGTATCATCCGGCCAAGCCCATGGTCAACCAACGGGCATTGCTCCCTCTCAAATTGCTGGTCGCCATGCAGACACCCGAAACGCTCTATGTTGAAGACGTGACCGTCGCCTGCGATGGCGGCGATCTCGGCCACCCCCGCGTCTACCTCAACCTTGAAAACAAGGGTGCGGTCGATTGCCCCTATTGTGGGCGGCATTTCGTTCTCCGGTCAGCCGATCATACGGCGCCGCACCGCGCCGCCTGAGCGGGATTCGGCCTGCTCCGGCTGCCGTGGCATAGTGGCCACATGCCGGCATCCCAACCAAATCCCTCCGCCGATATGCCCGTGACCTCGCCCAGCGTGCCGCGGGGGCGGCTCTACCTGATCGACGGGTCGGGCTATATCTTCCGCGCCTATCACGCGCTGCCGCCGCTGACCCGCAAGCGCGACGGGCTGCCGACCGGCGCTGTCTACGGCTTCAGCAACATGCTGAACAAGCTGCTGGAGGATCATTTCTCCAGCACCGACGCGACGCATATCGCGGTCATCTTCGACAAGGGCTCTGTCACCTTCCGAAATGACATCTACAACGCCTACAAGGCGAATCGAGATGAGACGCCGGAAGACCTGATCCCGCAGTTCGAGCACATCCGTCACGCGACGCGCGCCTTCAATGTCCCCGTCGTGGAAAAGGAAGGCTTCGAGGCGGACGATCTCATTGCGACCTATGCGCGGCTTGCGCGCGAGGCGGGCCAGGAAGTGGTCGTCGTGTCGTCCGACAAGGATCTGATGCAGCTGGTGCGCGAAGGGGTCTCGATGTTCGACCCCATCAAGGCGCGCCCCATCGGCCCTGCCGAGGTGCGCGAGAAGTTCGGCGTCGATCCCGACAAGGTGGTCGATGTGCAATCGCTCGCTGGCGATTCCACCGATAACGTGCCGGGCGTACCGGGTATTGGCGTCAAGACGGCGGCCCAGCTCATCACGGAATATGGCGATCTCGACACGCTGCTGTCGCGGGCGCCGGAGATCAAGCAGCAGAAGCGGCGCGAAAACCTGATCGAATTCGCCGAGCAGGCACGAATCAGCCGTGAACTCGTCAAGCTGCGCGACGACGCACCGATCGAACACGACCTCGACAGTTTCATTTTCAAGCCGGCTGATCCTGACGTCGTGCTCGCTTATCTGGACGACATGGAGTTCGGCGGCCTGTCGCGGCGTGTGCGCGCGCGGCTCGGGCAAGGCGAAACCGCGATGCAGCCTGCCTTGCCAACGCTTCGCCCGCAAGGTTCGACCAGGGCGCCTGCGGTTCTTCTGCTCGACACGCCGGTCGCGCTTGAGCGCTTCCTCGCCACCGCCATTGCGGAAGGCCGGTTGAGCATCGGCGTGGAGACTCAGGGCAGCAATTTTCGTCGCAGCGCCATCGTGGGCCTCAGCCTCGCGTTGCCGGATGGCACGGCCGCCTTTGTACCCGTGCGTCCGGCCGAAGGTGCACAAGGCGGCTTCGATCTCGCCGCTCAGCCGGCCAGCGGCCTGCCGCTCGACGTGGTGCTGCGCCTGCTGCAGCCCGTGACGGAAAACGCCGCCGTGCTCAAGGTCGGACATGACATCAAGAACAGCCAGCTCGCGCTGGCCGAGCATGGCGTCGACCTGACACCCATCGACGAC
>CAXNFA010000068.1:0-6879 GCA_964201105.1 Alphaproteobacteria bacterium
CGCCATGATGTCGTTGACCTTCACGCGCTCGCCGAGCGCGAGGCCGAAGGCGGTGGCCGACATCTTTTCGCTGTTGCCGATCACGACATCGACTTCCGGCATGGCGGCGAAGGCATCGGGATGAACTTGCGCGGCGCAGCCGGTGACAATGAGGCGCGCCTCGGGCCGGCGGCGGCGCGCCTTGCGGATCGCCTGGCGCGCCTGGCGTTCGGCCTCGGCCGTGACGGCGCAGGTGTTGATGATGACGGCGGCGTTGAGCCCGGCGGCTTCCGCGTTGCGCCGGATCACTTCCGATTCATAGGTGTTGAGGCGGCAGCCGAAGGTGATGACCTCGACCGCGGGCGTCTCCACGGGTGCGCCGCTCACGCGCGCGCCATCAGCTGGGCGAGGTCGAAGGAGCCGGCGAAGCTCGTCGCCACCGGCCCGGCCATGATGACATGGCCATCGTGGCGCCACTCGATCTCGAGGTCGCCGCCGGGCAGCGTGAGGCGCGCCTTGCGGTCCATCAACCCGCGGCGATGCGCGGCGACCAACGTCGCGCAGGCGGCGGTGCCGCAGGCGAGCGTGAGGCCGGCGCCGCGTTCCCATGTGCGCATGACGGCGCGGTCGCGCGCCAGTACCTCGACCAGTGTGATGTTGGCGCGTTCAGGGAACAGCGCGTCGTGTTCCAGCACCGGGCCGAGCGTCGCGAGGTCGTAGCGCTGCGGGTTGCGCACGAAGAAGACCGCGTGCGGGTTGCCCATCGAGACGCAGACCGGATCGCTCAGCCGCTCACCGCTTGTCGTGTCGATGCTGAGCTCGACATGCGCCGTGTCCATTTCACGGGCAAGCGGGATCTCCTGCCAGCCGAGCCGTGCAGGGCCCATGTCCACCGCCACGCCATTGGCCGCCAGCCGCGCCTCGAGCGCGCCGGCGCGGGTTTCAAGCGTTACATGGTCGGCCTTCTTCTCGGCCATCAGCACGGCGCCGATGCAGCGCGAGGCATTGCCGCAGGCCGACACCTCGCCGCCATCGGCGTTAAGGATGCGCAGGAAGGCATCGGCCGAGGCCGAGGGCTCGATCACGATCAGTTGATCGCAGCCCACACCAAGCCGCCGGTCGGCGATGGCGCGCGCCTGCGCCGCGCTCAGCGCAAGAGGCTGCCTCCGCGCGTCGATCACGACGAAGTCGTTGCCGAGCCCGTGCATTTTGGTGAAGGTGACCGCGTTCATCCGCCGCTTATATGGCCGACAGGGCGGGCAAATCCAGTGCAGCGGGCCCGCGGCTCGGTATGAAACTCCGCTGGCGGTCCGGTGAACGCTTCCTAAAATCATCTCTGAGGGTACACAGGGAGTATCACAATGCTTTCGGTGTGGAAGTGGCCTGCGCGTCTAGCGCTCGCGGCAATGGTCGCTACAGCGCCGGCTTCGGCCCGGGCGGCCGACATCTATGACGCCTGGATCAATGTCTTCGAGATTCCGAACGTGTCGATCGGCTTGCTGTCGAACGAAACGCGCTACAACGATGGTGGCCAGCAGGAGTTGCAGATCATCAAGGGCACCAGCCAGGGTCGCCTCTTCCAGATCAACCTGCAGCGAACCTACGGATCTAGCAGCGTCCTGCCTTCTTATGACTCCGCGCCGGTCGACAATGCCACTCGGAACGCCAAAGGCATGGCTGCGCGCTTCAAGCTGCCCGAGGGCGAAGTCAGGGAATTCCAGCAGATCAGTGGACGGGGTGGGAGGGGTGCCACCATCGACCGCGGCAACTGTCGCTTTGGCTTTTTCGGCTTCCGCGGCAACGCGACAGGCAGCGGCTTCGAAATAATCGTCGATGGCATGAGCTGCGGTGACAAGGCGGCCTTCTCAAACTATCTGGCTCAGACGATCGCGCGGTCAGACCGCGCGGCCAACTTGGCAGCCCGGGCAGCGTCTGCGGCCCCTGCCCCGGCCTCAGCCCCGGCGACACCCTCGGCCAAGCCGGCGCTGCAGGTGAATTGCGAGGCCGCAAAGGGCGACAACGGCCGGCTTGCCACCTTCATGCAGTCCCTCAGCCAGGCCCAACTTGCGCAGTTTCTGGCCAGATCGCAGGATTGCACCACCTTCTCAGGGACCTAGCGCGCACCTTCCCTTGCGACGTGTATATCCAGAAACACCATATATATCAGCGGTTTCGCGTCGCTTGACGCCCTTCGCGCTCGGGCGTAGTTTCCCCGCCGTCCGGTCCAATTGAACCGAGACCGGCCCCGTGTGGGGCAGGCCGTCCGTCCGCGAGGTTTCGCGCACGGGCGTTTTCGGCGTTTGGCTGGATGTTAAGTCCCTGACGGGACTTGAAGAATTGGTCCCTCACGGGACAGAGGAATGGGATGTTCGAGAGCCTTCAGGACAAGCTCGGCGGAGTCTTCTCGCGGCTGACCCGGCGTGGCGCGCTCAAGGAGAGCGACGTCGCCGAGGCCATGCGCGAGGTTCGCGTCGCGCTGCTCGAGGCCGACGTGGCGCTGCCCGTCGTCCGCGACTTCGTCCGCAAGGTCCAGGAGAAGGCCGTCGGGGCCGAGGTGCTGCGTGGCATCAACCCGGGCCAGATGGTCATCAAGATCGTCAACGACGAACTTGTCGCCATGCTGGGCGAGACGCAGGAGCCGATCAACCTGCGCGCCAACCCGCCGGTGCCGATCCTGATGGTCGGCTTGCAGGGTTCGGGCAAGACGACAACGTCTGCCAAGCTCGCGCTCAAGCTCAAGACCAAAGAGAACAAGAAGGTCCTGCTCGCCTCGCTCGACGTCTACCGTCCGGCGGCGCAGGAACAGCTCCGCGTGCTCGGCGAACAGGCCGAGATCAAGGTGCTGCCCGTCATTCCCGGCCAGATGCCCGTCGACATCGCAAAGCGCGCGATGCAGGCCGGCGCACTGCAGGGCTTCGACGTCGTCATCCTCGACACCGCCGGCCGCCTGGCCATCGACGAGGCGCTGATGGCTGAGGTCGTCGCCGTGAAGGCGGCAGTCAACCCGGCCGAAATCCTGCTGGTCGTCGACTCGCTCACCGGCCAGGACGCCGTCAACACCGGCAAGATCTTCAAGGACCGCGTCGGCATCACCGGCATCGCGCTGACTCGTGTCGATGGCGACGCGCGCGGCGGCGCCGCCCTGTCGATGCGCGCCGTCACCGGCTGTCCGATCAAGCTGCTTGGCGTCGGCGAGAAGATCGACGCACTCGATGACTTCCACCCCGCCCGCGTCGCAAGCCGCATCCTGGGCATGGGCGACGTCGTCAGCCTGGTCGAAAAGGCCGCTGCAACGATCGAGAAGGAAGACGCCGAGGCGCTGGAAGCGAAGATGCTGAAGGGTCAGTTCGACCTCGACGATCTCGCCAAGCAGTTCCGCCAGATGCGCAAGATGGGCGGCATGGACGGGCTGATGGCCCTGCTGCCGGGCGTCGGCAAGGTAAAGAAGCAGATGGCCGAGGCGAACATCAACGACACGATGCTCGCCCGCCAGGAAGCCATCATCCTGTCGATGACCAAGAAGGAACGGCGCAAGCCCGACCTGCTGAACGGCTCGCGCCGCAAGCGCATCGCCGCCGGCGCAGGCGTCCAGGTGCAGGACGTCAATCGCCTGCTCAAGCAATACATGCAGATGGCCCAGATGATGAAGAAGATGGGCAAGATGCAGAAGAAGGGCGCCATGTCCCCGCAGGCGCTGCGCAACCTCATTCCACCGCAGGGCTTCGGCCGCTAGGGCCAGGGTTCTGCCGATTCGTTTTCAACCGAGTTTTCTTTTTACCGTTTTGATCCAGGAGACCTGATCCGTGGCAGTTCGCATCCGACTTTCCCGCGCCGGCGCCAAGAAGCGCCCCTATTACCGCATCGTCATCGCTGACGTCCGCAGCCCGCGCGACGGCCGCTTCATCGAGCGTATCGGCTCGTTCAACCCGCTGCTGCGCAAGGACGACCCGAAGCGCCTGACGCTGGACCTGGAACGCGCCAAGCATTGGCTCGCCAACGGCGCCGTTGCCACCGACCGCGTCGCCACCTTCCTGGCCGACGCCAACCTGATCGCGCGTCCCAAGCAGGCGAACAGCGTCGAGAAGTCCAAGCCGAAGGCCAAGGCGCAGGAGCGTCTCAAGGCTGCTGAAGCTGCAGCGGAAGCTGCCAAGGCTGCTGCTGCAGCCGCTGCTGACGCGCCCGCCAGCGCGTGAGTGGAGGATCGCCGGGCGACCGGCGTGTCTGTCTCGGGGCGATTACCGGTGCGCATGGGATTCGCGGCGAAGTCCGCATCCACTGCTTCGCCAGCGATCCTGCGAGCCTGACCGCCTTCGGACCGCTTGGCGATGAGACCGGCCGGCGGACCTTCGTCGTCGAAGGTCTGCGCGACGCGAACAAGGGCTACATCGCCCGCATTCGCGGCGTCACCGACCGGAACGCGGCAGAGGCCCTGCGCGGCACGCAGCTCTTCATTGAGCGCGACGCGCTGCCCGAGCCGGAGGAAGAGGACAGTTACTACCTCGACGATCTTGTCGGCCTGAAGGCCAGGGATCCGGGGGGGCAGGAACTGGGAGAGGTGATCGCAGTGCACGATTTCGGCGCCGGCGACGTGATCGAGGTGCAGCGGCCGCAGGGCCGCCAGACCTTCATGGTTCCGTTCGCCGAAAGCTTCGTGCCCGCACTGGACGTGGATGCGGGGTTCATCGTCATCGATGCCCCCGCCGACTGGATCGAGGCAGCACCCGAAAAGGTGCGGAGAGACGATGGGAATGACGACGGTGACAACGACGGGGCATGAAGGCGGGGCGCGCAAGCGCTGGACCGCGCGCGTGCTGACGTTGCTGCCCGAGGCTTTCCCCGGGCTGCTCGGGCTGTCGCTCGCCGGCCGCGCGCTCCGCGACGGCCTGTGGAATTTGGAAACGGTCGACATCCGCAGCTTCGCCACCGACCGCCACCGCACCGTGGACGACACGCCCTTCGGCGGCGGCCCCGGGATGGTGCTGCGCCCCGACATCCTGGCCGCTGCGATTGATGCAAGCATGGCCGATGCACGGGCGACCGGCGAAAGCCGCCGCGTCGTCTACCTGAGCCCGCGCGGCCGCGCCATCGACCAGGCGCTGGTGCGCGAGATCGCCACCGGCGACGGCATCATCCTGGTCTGCGGCCGCTTCGAAGGCATCGACCAGCGCGTGCTGGACGCGCGCCAGATCGAGGAAGTGAGCCTTGGCGATTTCATCCTGTCGGGCGGCGAGCCTGCCGCCATCGCGCTGATCGACGCCGTCGTCCGGCTGCTGCCGGGCGTCATGGGCGACGCGGCCAGCACCGACGAGGAAAGCTTCGAGCAGGGCCTGCTCGAATACCCCCACTACACGCGGCCGCAGGTCTGGGAAGACCGCGCGGTGCCCGACATCCTGTTGTCGGGACATCACGCGGACATCCGGCGCTGGCGCCGCGAACAGGCGGAATCCATCACCCGGCTGCGGCGTCCCGACATGTGGCGCCGCTACGCCCCCACCAACACGAAGCGAGGATAAGACCATGAACATCATCGACGAGATCAACAGCGAGCAGATCGCGAAAAGCGTCGAGAAGCGGGCGGTTCCGGAATTCCGCCCCGGCGACACGCTGAAGGTCAGCGTGCGCGTGAAGGAAGGCGAGCGCGAACGCGTGCAGGCCTTCGAAGGCGTCTGCATTGCCCGCCGCAACCGCGGCCTGCAGTCCTCCTTCACTGTCCGCAAGATCTCCTACGGTGAAGGCGTGGAGCGCATCTTCCCGCTCTATTCACCGCAGCTTGCCGCGATCGAAGTGGTTCGCCGCGGCGATGTCCGTCGCGCGAAGCTCTATTACCTGCGTGGCCGCACCGGCAAGAGCGCGCGTATCGCGGAACGCCGCGACGAGCGTCGCGACGAGCCGAAGGCGAAGGCCGCACCGAAGGCGTAATGGCACGCGGCCGGCGGAACCCGGCCGCGTTGCACGAAACAGGCACTGCAAGAGCGGCCCCCTGCAGCGGGGCCGCGGGGAGTTGAGGCATGGCATCGGGACCGCGGACGCTGTTCGACAAGATCTGGGACGCCCACGTCGTCAAGCAGATGGACGACGGAACGACGCTTGTCTTCATCGACCGGCACCTTGTGCATGAAGTGACCAGCCCTCAGGCCTTCGAAGGCCTGAAGACGGCGGGCCGCCCGGTGCGCCGCCCGGACCTGACGCTGGCCGTACCGGACCACAACGTGCCGACCACGCCCGACCGCCTGCAGTTCATCAAGGATGACGAATCGCGTCTCCAGCTCGACACGCTGGAGCACAACGTCAAGGACTTTGCTGTCCCCTATATCCCGATGGACGACATCCGCCAGGGCATCGTGCATGTGATCGGGCCAGAGCAGGGCTTCACCCTGCCCGGCATGACCATTGTCTGCGGCGACTCGCATACGGCAACGCATGGCGCCTTTGGCGCGCTGGCCTTCGGCATCGGCACGTCCGAGGTCGAGCATGTGCTCGCGACCCAGACGCTGCGCATGAAGCGCCCGGCCAACATGCGCGTGAAGATCGAAGGCGACCTGCCTGCCGGCGTGACGGCGAAGGATCTCGTGCTTGCTGTCATCGGCCGCACCGGCACCGCGGGCGGCACCGGCCATGTCATCGAATACACCGGCAAGGCGATCCGCGCCCTGTCGATGGAAGGCCGCATGACGGTCTGCAACATGACGATCGAGGCGGGCGCCCGCGCCGGCCTGATCGCGCCAGATGACACCACTTTCCAGTATCTGATGGGCCGCCCGATGGCGCCCAAGGCCGGCGAATGGGAACAGGCCGTCGCCTGGTGGAAGACGCTGCCGTCGGACGACGGCGCGAAATACGACAAGGAAATCGTCCTTCAGGCGTCCGAGATCGTGCCGCAGGTGACCTGGGGGACGAGCC
>CAXNFA010000069.1:0-6843 GCA_964201105.1 Alphaproteobacteria bacterium
GGTATCCATGACGGTGAACGGCAAGGCCACGAGCGTCGCCGTCGAAGCCCGCACGCTTCTCGTCGAATATTTGCGCGAGAACCTGCGCCTCACGGGCACCCATGTGGGCTGCGACACCACCCAGTGCGGCGCCTGCACGGTTCATATCGACGGCAAGGCGGTCAAGTCCTGCACCATCCTGGCCGTGCAGTGCGAAGGCGCCAAGGTAACGACCATCGAGGGCCTTGCCCAGGGCGACAAGCTCCATCCGATGCAGGAATCCTTCAAGGAACACCACGGCCTGCAGTGCGGCTTCTGCACACCGGGCATGGTGATGGCCGGCATCGACATCCGCCGCCGCCACCCGAATGCGTCGGAAGAAACCGTGCGCCACGAACTGGAAGGCAACATCTGCCGCTGCACGGGCTACCACAACATCGTCAAGGCGATCATGCACGCGAAGATGTAGTCGCCGCGATGTGGCATTTCCTGCAACAGGGGGAGGTCGGGATGTCGGCAACAGGCATTGGTGCTTCGGTACGTCGCAAGGAAGATGTCCGCTTTCTCACCGGCGCGGGCCAGTATGTCGATGACATCACCCGGCCCGGCCAGGCCTTCGCCGTCTTTCTGCGCTCCCCACACGCCCACGCGCTGATCAAGTCGATCAGCACGGCCAAGGCCGCGAAGATGCCGGGCGTCGCCGCCATCTTCACCGGCAAGGACATTGCCGCCGACGATCTGGGCGGCCTGATCTGCGGCTGGATGGTGACCGACAAGGCCGGCCAGCCGATGAAGACGCCGGGCCACCCGCTGCTCGCCATCGACACCGTGCGTTATGTGGGCGACCACGTTGCCGTCGTGATCGCCGATACCCAGGAACAGGCCATGGTGGCGGCCGAAGCCATAGACGTCGTCTATGACGCCAAGCCTGCGCTGGTGAACCCCGCCGACGCAATGAAGGCAACCGCGCCGCAGGTGCACAGCGACGTGCCGCAGAACCTGATCTATGACTGGGAGCTGGGCGACCGGGCCGCCGTGGACGCAGCCTTCAAGACGGCACATCACGTCACCAAGGTCGACCTCATCAACAACCGCCTGATTCCGAACGCGATGGAGCCGCGCGCAGCGCTGGGCGAATATGACCGCGGGTCGGATTCCTTCACCCTTTACACCACCTCGCAGAATCCGCATGTGCATCGGCTGGTGATGTCGGCTTTCATCAAGATCGCGCCGGAGACCAAGCTGCGTGTCATCGCCCCCGACGTCGGTGGCGGCTTCGGCTCCAAGATCTTCATCTATGCCGAGGAATGCGTGTCGCTGTGGGCGTCGAAGAAGGTCGGACGCCCGGTGAAGTGGACCGCCGGCCGCGGCGAAGCCTTCCTGTCCGACGCGCATGGCCGCGACCATGTCACCCATGCCGAGCTGGCGCTCGACAAGAATGGCAAGTTCCTCGCCTTCAAGGTCGACACCATTGCCAATTTCGGCGCCTATCTTTCGACCTTCTCCTCCGCGGTGCCGAGCTATCTCTATGGCACGCTGCTTGCCGGCCAATATGCGACGCCAGCCATTCATGTCTCGGTCAAGGGCGTGGTGACGCACACCGCGCCGGTCGATGCCTATCGCGGTGCCGGCCGGCCCGAGGCGACCTATGTCATCGAGCGCATCGTCGAGGAAGCGGCGCGGGACCTGAAGATGGACCCCGCGGAGCTGCGCCGCCGCAACTTCATTGCACCCGACAAGTTTCCCTACCAGACGCCCGTGGCGCTGGAATATGACAGCGGCAATTATGCCGGAGCGCTCGACAAGGCGCTGGTGATGGCCGACTACGCCGGATTCGCTACGCGCAAGGCGGCAGCAGCGAAACAGGGCAAGATGCGCGGCATCGGCTTCGCCGCCTATATCGAGGCCTGCGGCATCGCGCCGTCCAAAGTGGTGGGTTCGCTGGGCGCCGGCGTCGGCCTTTATGAGTCGGCCGAGGTGCGCTTCAACGCCACCGGCGGCGTCACCATCTTCACCGGCTCGCACAGCCACGGCCAGGGCCATGAGACGACCTTCGCCCAGCTTGCTGTGGAACGCCTGGGCGTGCTGATCGACAGTGTCGAGGTCATCCACGGCGACACCGGCCGAATTCCCTTCGGCATGGGCACCTATGGTTCGCGCTCGCTCGCGGTCGGCGGCTCCGCCATCGTCAAGGCGATGGACAAGATCGTCGCCAAGGGCAGGAAGATCGTCGCCCACATGATGGAAGCGTCGGAAGACGACATCGAATATGACGGCGGCACCTATCGCATCAAGGGCACCGACAAGCAGATGACGATGGCCGAGGTCGCCTTCGCCGCCTATGTGCCGCACAAGATTCCGACCGACGAGATCGAGCCCGGCCTCGACGAAAGCGCCTTCTACGACCCGAAGAATTTCACCTTCCCCTTCGGCACGCATATCTGCGAGGTCGAGATCGATCCTGCCACCGGGGTGACCCGGATCGTGAAATTCACCGCCGTCGACGATTTCGGCGAGATCATCAACCCGATGATCGTGGCCGGCCAGGTTCATGGCGGTATCGCCCAGGGCGTTGGCCAGGCGCTCCTCGAAGGCGCCATCTATGATCCGGTAACCGGACAGCTGGTGACCGGCTCCTTCATGGACTACACGATGCCGCGCGCCGACGACCTGCCGAATTACGACACAGCCCACACCATCACGCCCTGCCCGCACAACCCGCTCGGGGTGAAAGGCTGCGGCGAGGCGGGCGCGATTGCCGCGCCGGCCGCCGTGATGAATGCCGTCACCGACGCCCTGGGGCGTCACATCGACATGCCGGCCACGCCCATGCGCGTGTGGCAGGCCATCAACAAGAGCGCGCCCGCCAGGGCCGCCTGAACGGAGGACGTTATGTACGACTTTCAATATCACCGCCCCGCCTCGCTCGATGACGCGATCAAGGCGCTGAATGGCGCGGACGACGGCAAGCTCATCTCGGGCGGCATGACGCTGCTGCCGACGATGAAGCAGCGCCTCGCCTCACCATCCGACCTGGTCGACCTCGGCGCCATCGCGGCGCTGAAGGGCATCAAGGTTGACGGCAACACCGTCCGCATCGGCGCCATGACTGTGCACTATGACGTCCATGCCTCCGCCGAGGTGAAGAAGGCGATCCCCGCTCTGTCCGTGCTGGCGGGCGGCATCGGCGACCCAATGGTGCGCCATCGCGGCACGATTGGCGGCTCGATCGCCAACAGCGACCCCTCGGCGGATTATCCGGCAGCCGTGATGGGCCTTGGCGCCACGATCACCACGAACAAGCGCGACATCGCCGCCGACAGCTTCTTCAAGGGCCTGTTCGAAACGGCGCTGGAGCCGGGCGAAGTCATCACTGCCGTCACCTTCCCCATCCCGAAGCGCGCGGGCTACGCCAAGTTCCGCCAGCCCGCCTCGCGTTACGCCATGGTCGGCGTCTTCGTGGCCGAGACGGCGAGCGGTATTCGCGTGGGCGTTACTGGCGCCGGTTCCTGCGCCTATCGCGTGAAGGCGATGGAAGACGCACTGGCCAAGAACTTCTCGGCCGACGCGATCAAGGACATCAAGGTGCCGTCCGATGGCCTCAACGCCGACATCCACGGCAGCGCCGAGTATCGCGCCCACCTGGTCAACGTGATGGCCCAGCGCGCCGTCGCTGCGGCAAAATAACCCCATCGAAAACACTGGTTTCAGGCAAGGGGAGGCCGGCAGGCCTCCCCTTGTTTCGTTTTCTCTGCCTACACTGCGGACCTCATGACACCCCTTCCCGATACCATCGACGCAACCGTCGAACTTCTTGAACGTGGCAACTATGTCGCCGACCGCGCGCTGGCCACGACCCTGTTCCTGGCGCTCAAGCTGGGACGCCCGCTCTTTCTTGAAGGCGATGCCGGGGTTGGCAAGACCGAGATCGCCAAGGTTCTCAGCCAGACGCTGGGCCGCAAGCTCGTGCGCCTGCAATGCTACGAAGGCTTAGACGTCGCCTCTGCCGTCTATGAGTGGAACTATTCCGCGCAGATGATCGAGATCCGCCTGGCCGAGGCCGCGGGATCGACTGACCGCAACGCGGTGGCGAGCAACATCTTCACCGACAAGTTCCTCATCAAGCGGCCGCTTCTGCAGGCACTGGAAGCGGATGCCGCTGGCCCGCCCGTCCTGCTGATCGACGAGCTGGACCGTACCGACGAGCCTTTCGAGGCCTATCTGCTGGAAGTGCTGTCTGACTTCCAGATCACGATTCCCGAGCTGGGCGCCATCAAGGCCACGCAGCCACCCATCGTCATCATCACGTCCAACCGCACGCGCGAGATCCACGACGCGCTGAAGCGCCGCTGCTATTACCACTGGATCGGCTATCCCGATGCCGACCGCGAACTTGCCATCCTGAACCGCAAGGTGCCGGGTTGTTCGAAGGCGCTCAGCGCCCAGGTCGTCGCCTTCGTGCAGTCGTTGCGCAAGCAGGATCTGTTCAAGCTGCCGGGCGTCGCCGAGACGCTCGACTGGGCCCAGGCGCTGGTGCAGCTCGACAAGCTCGTGCTGGACCCCACCACGGTCAACGACACGCTGGGAATCCTGCTCAAGTATCAGGACGACATCGCGCAGATCCAGGGCAGCGAGGCGTCGAAAATCCTCGAGCAGGTCAACAGCGAACTGGCCGCCGCCCGGCGATGACAGCCGATCCGACCTTCCGCGATAGCGATGCGGGCGGCCGGATCGCGGAGAACATCATGCATTTCGCCCGCGTGCTGCGGGCGGTGGGCCTGCCGGTCGGGCCGGGCCATGTCATCGAGGCGGTGCGCGCGGTAGAGGCCGTGGGCATCGGCAAACGAGACGACTTCTACTGGATCCTGCATTCGATCTTCGTCAACCGGCGTGACCAGCGCGAGATGTTCGACCAGGCCTTCCACGTCTTCTGGCGGAACCCGCGCATCCTCGAGCGCATCATGTCAGTGCTGCTGCCGAGCTTCGGTGCGGATGATGAGGCGCCACCCGAAGGCAAGGAGGCCAGCCGCCGCCTGACCGACGCCCTGTTTCCTGCCGAATCCGAAGCCGCCCGCAAAGCCGAGCAGCAGGAGCAGGTCGAGTTTGATGCCACCTTCAGCTATTCGAATCGCGAAGAGCTGAAGGAGATGGATTTCGAATCGATGTCGACGGCCGAGTTGCGCGCGGCCAAGGCCGCCATCGCCCGGATGCAGCTGCCCATCGTGGATGTACCGACCCGCCGCTTCTCTCCCGACGCACGCGGGCGTCGGGTGGACATGCGCGCCACTCTGCGCGCCGCGCTGCGTTCGGGCGGCTCGTCCATCCCCCTCAAGCGGCGCTCGCGCAAGATGCGCCATCCGCCGCTGGTGATCCTCTGCGACATCTCGGGCTCGATGAGCCGCTATTCGCGGATGATCCTGCATTTCATCCACGCCATCACCAGCGACCGCGACCGCGTCTACAGCTTCGTCTTCGGCACGCGGCTGACCAACATCACGCGTTACCTCCGCCAGAAGGACGTCGATGTCGCGCTCGATTCCGTGAGTTCCGCAGTATACGACTGGTCCGGCGGCACCCGGATCGGCCACTGCCTGCATGACTTCAACAGCAACTGGTCTCGTCGCGTTCTGGGCCAGGGTGCCTTGGTTCTGCTCATCAGCGACGGTCTTGACCGCGATGCCGGACAGGGTCTTGAGTTCGAGATGGAGCGGCTGCACAAGTCCTGCCGCCGCCTGGTCTGGCTGAACCCGCTGATGCGCTACGACAAATACGAGGCGAAGGCGGCGGGCGCGAAAGCGATCCACCACCATGTTGACGAATTCCGGACGATTCACAATCTGGACAGCATGGCGCATCTGGCTGCGGCGCTGGGCCGCGACTGGCCGCGCAACGAAGAAGGCGGCGCAACGGAGCGTCCGCGCATGAGAGGTGCCGCATGAGCAGTCCTGAATGGGAAAACATCCTGGAGCGTGCGCAGGAATGGCGCGCCGCCGGCAAGGGCGTGGCCATTGCCACTGTCGTCACCACCTGGGGCTCCTCGCCCCGCCCCGTCGGCAGCCAGTTGGCCATCACCGATGACGGGGCCTTCATCGGCTCGGTCTCCGGCGGCTGCATCGAGGGCGCCGTGGTGGGCGAAGGCCTGAAGTCGATCAGGGACGGACAGCCGCGCCTGCTCGACTTCGGTGTCACCAACGAACAGGCCTGGGAAGTCGGGCTCGCCTGCGGCGGCAAGGTGAAGGTTTTTGTCGAGAAGGTCGGATGAAGCCCGAAACACTCGAGCGCCTGCTGGCCGACCGCGCGGCGAAGAAGCCGGTCATCCTCGTCACCGATCTCGCCAGCGGCGACGAACAGATCGTCTACCCCGACGATGTCGGCGCGCTGGCGCCCGCGCTGGCCGACGCCATCCGCGCAGTCGCGCGCAGCGACCGGTCGGAGACGCTCGAGATCGATGGCCGCAGCCTGTTCCTTCACGTCTACAACCCGCCGCTGCGCATGATCGTCGTTGGCGCCGTGCACATCGCACAGCCGCTTGCGCGCATGGCGGCAATGACGGGCTATGACGTGGTCATCGTCGACCCGCGCGCGGCCTTCGCCACCGAGGAACGCTTCCCCGGCGTGACCATTCACACCGAGTGGCCGGACGATGCGATGGCCGTACTGAAGCCCGATACGCGGACCGCCATCGTCACACTGACGCATGACCCCAAGATCGACGATCCGGCGTTGGAAACGGCACTGAAGTCGCGCGCCTTCTACATCGGCGCACTAGGCAGCAAGAAGACGCACAATGCGCGTCTGTTCCGCCTGCACAAGAATGGCTTCAGCGAGAATGAGACCGCGCGCATCCATGGCCCCGTCGGCCTC
>CAXNFA010000070.1:0-6829 GCA_964201105.1 Alphaproteobacteria bacterium
TGGCGGCCGAGACCGGCGAGAAGAACCTGTGCCTGGCCGGCGGCGTGGCGCTGAACTGCGTCGCCAATGGCAAGGTGCTTCGCGAGAAGATCTTCGAGAATATCTGGGTGCAGCCGGCAGCGGGCGATGCCGGCGGCGCGGTTGGCGCCGCACTGGCGGGCTACCACCTGTTTCATGGCGGGCCGCGCACGGCCGACAACAAGAACGACAAGATGCAGGGCGCCTATCTCGGCCCCATCTTCGACCAGGCCGATATCGAACGCCGGCTGACGGCGGCTGGCGCAAAATTCACCGTGCTGGAGGACGCGGCGCTGATCGAGCGCGCCGCAACGGATCTTGCCGGTGAGCAGGCACTGGGTTGGTTCCAGGGCCGCATGGAGTTCGGCCCGCGCGCGCTGGGCGGCCGCTCCATCATCGGCGACCCGCGTTCGCCGCGCATGCAATCGGTGCTCAACCTCAAGGTGAAATACCGCGAATCCTTCCGCCCCTTCGCGCCCGCCGTATTGCGCGAGGACCTGGAGGACTGGTTCGACATCGACTCGGATAGCCCCTACATGCTGATGGTAGCTGATGTGGTGAAGCGCCGCCAGCGACCGATGACAGACGCGGAGAACGCGCTGTTCGGCATCGAGAAGCTGAACGTTCCGCGCTCCGACATCCCGGCCGTAACGCATGTGGACTATTCCGCGCGCATCCAGACGGTGCATGCCGACACCAACCCACGCTTCCATGCGCTGCTGTCGGCCTTCAAGCAGAAGACTGGCTGTCCTGTGGTTGTGAACACCAGCTTCAACGTGCGTGGCGAGCCCATAGTCGGGACGCCGGAAGACGCCTTCCGCTGTTTTATGGGCACAGAGCTTGACGTGCTGGCCGTGGGTAACTGCTACCTGTGCAAGGAAGATCAGAACCCAGCGCTGAAACAGCAGTATCAGAACAGCTTTGCCCCGGACTGAGGGTCAGAACATTCGTGCGGCAGCAACATATTCATGTGTACCGGCACGTAGTGCCACCACCATCAGACGCCTGTCGAGTTCGGGGCGCAGAGAGACAAGCCGGTCGCCTTCGCGTTCATATAGCGTGAAGCCAAGTCCGCGCAGCTCGTCCGCCAGCGTTTGCCACTGCGTCCCATAGCGGTGGAGGAATACGGGACTGGCTTCGAAATACAGGATATCGGTGCGCCTCAGGACGCTTTTGCCCCCCCGGATAACTGCGGCTTCGTAGCCTTCAACATCCACCTTCACCAACCGGATCCGTTCTACGGAGACCAGGTCATCCAAGCAACGGAGATCCACCTGAATCGTCCCTCGGTCGGCATCCACAGAATTCTCATCGTCGCTGCTATTGTCAGTGAAGCCAATTGAACCGTCCGCTGCGCCCAGCGCATAGCGCTGGGCTGTAACATTGCCGGCGTGGTTCAGCGCCAGATTCTGCAGGAGGAAGCCAAACAGGCGTGGATGCGGCTCAAAGGCGAACACCCGGCCTGCCGGCCCCACTTTCCGGGCACAGGCAAGGGCAATGCTGCCGATATTCGCTCCAACGTCGATCACCACGTCGCCCGGCTCAAGCAGGGAGGACAAAAAGGTTTCTTCCGTCCGGCGGTTTTCGGGATCGACCCAGAGCGAGGCCGATAGAGCGGTCGGGAAAAAGATGAGATCATAGTCTCCGCGAGGGATGCGGAGACGAACGCACAGGCCGCTCCTCATCAATAGGCGCGACATCAGGAAACGAAGCGGCTTCTTCTGATCCAGGAGTAGCTTTGCGATGCGAAACACGATGGAATGAGTCCGAAACGAAAAGGGCGCATGCTAGATGCGAATCTCTTGGAGTGTAGTCTATCTCCTGCTCTGGCTGTATCGCTGCGCCTATTCGGTCGCGGCACAGCTTGTCATCGCCCAGTTCACTTCACTCGGTGATTCCGGCAAGTATCAGGATGGCCAGTTCGGCGAATTGGGCGACGGCACCAATCTTACGGCCAGTTCCATCGTCGAAGGTCCACGCGCCGCGGCAACCATCCTTGCCGATGGCCTGGGAATTATTTTTAGCCAGTTTGGCGGGCTCTATGGGTCCAATATCGGGTTCCAAACGATCGCCTTCTTTGGCATTGTTGCCCTGCTGCGCGCCACACCGCCGACAATGCGCGTCGCGATGCTTGGCCTCGCCATGCTGCCCTCATTCACTATCTGGTCATCGATCGCTGGCAAGGAGGCTCTTGTCGTCTATGCGGTCGGCGTATTGAGTGCCTTGATCATCCGCATGTACGACGGCACGGCGCGATTCAGCGTAGAGGCAGCGATCGCCGTCCTCTTGGTTTTTCTGTTCAAGAATCAGTACATGCCCGCGTTGCTGTTCATGATCCTTGGCACGGTAATCGCCGACCGCGTGAAGCAACGGGCTCTGCTCGTTCTCTTGGCGGGGGTGCTATCAATGGCGATGCTCTGGGTGTTCGAGGAACGCCTGGGCCAGGAAGCGCTCCAGATCGTGCCGCATTTCGCCGGCATGGGTTCTTCCCGGGAAGCTTTCTGGACGGAACCCCAGCATGTCCTGACGAGGGCTCCCCTCGGCATGTTCCTGGGCTTCTTCGGTCCGACACTGCGGGAAACCGCGCAAGGGCCGCTGCAACTGGCCTCCTTCATTGAAAGCACCCTGTTTCTCGGCTTCCTGGGGCTTATCTTACTGTGGCGCTTGCCGCGAATGCCCGTTTACATGGCCCTGATGGGTCTGTTCACCCTGTTCTGGATCCTCTTCGCCACCTACCCGTTTGGCGCAATGAACTCAGGCTCCGCCATCCGCTACAGGACAGGCTATCAGCTTCTTGTAATGGCGGTCATACTGGTGACCATGGCGCGTCCCCCATATGACAGCTGGCGGCAGGCGCGGCGGAGGCGGCGGCGTGACGCAGCAGTCACTTCCGGCGGCCCATCGCTCCCGGGGCCGGGGCCAGGCATCGGCAGCCAAGGATAGAGGCCCTGATCCGCCGCGCCAGACTTGGCCGCAGCGCTATCCCTGTCCCCTTTTTTCACTTTTTCTGATATTGCATGGGGCTCACCCCGCTGAATCGAGCCTATCGCGGCTCTCTTCGCACTTGGTCACGCGCCGCTTTTGTGCTTTCCGAATCCATCGAATGACCGTTCTCGTCACCGGCGCCGCCGGTTTCATCGGCTATCATGTTGCGAACGCACTTCTCGACAGGGGGATCGCCGTCCTTGGGATTGACAGCCTGAACGCCGATTACAACACCGCGCTGAAGGAAGCGCGGCTTGCCCGTCTGCGGAATTGCAGCAACTTCCGCTTTCTCCACGCTGACCTGTCCGATCAGTCCGTGCTCGACGGCCCCTTGCGGGACTTGGCCATCCAGGACATCGTCCACCTTGCGGCGCGGGCAGGAGTGTTGCAGTCCATAGCCCGGCCATTCGACTATCTGCATTCCAACGTGACCGGTCATTTGACTATCCTGGAATTCGCCCGCCGGCAGAAAAATTTCCGGCATCTGGTCTATGCGTCATCGGCGGCGCTCTATGGCGCCAGCGCCGCGGTGCCCTTTGCCGAAACAGCGGACGTCAACCGTCCCGTTTCGCTTTACGCGGCCACGAAGGGCGCCGATGAGCTTCTGTCCTACAACTACGCCTATATGTTTGGACTTCCCCAGACGGGCTTGCGCTTCTTCACCGTGTACGGCCCCTGGGGCAGGCCCGACATGGCGCTGTGGATGTTCGCTTCGGCAATCTTGGAGAACAAGCCGATCCGCATCTTCAACTATGGCGCTATGACACGCGACCTCACCTTCGTCGACGACATCGTCCAGGGAGTTCTCGCTGCGCTGGATAGGCCGCCCAGAGCGGAGCAAGGAGCCGCCCCGCACCGGATTTACAATATCGGCAAGGGGCGTGCGGAGAACCTGATGGCGATCGTCGATGTGCTGGAGAACAGCCTGGGCAAGAAGGCAATACGCCAGTTGGAACCTATGCCGCTCGGTGATGTCGCACATTCCTGCGCCGATGTGTCGTCCATCCAGCGCGAGCTCGGCTACCAGCCGTCCACCCCAATCGAAACCGGGATACCGCGTTTTGTGGAATGGTTTCTGGACTACCACCGGCAGTCGTGATCATTCCCGGCCACCGCCGAAAGCACAGCATGAGTAAAACTCCTTCGACGCCCGCCGCGTCCGCCCACCTTGCTCGCGGCCAGCGGGTCATCGATACCGAGGCTAACGGCTTGCGCGTCCTCGCGCGATCACTGGAACCATCCTTCGATGCCGCCGTCGCTGCCCTGCTGCGCATCGAGGGCCAGGTGATCGTCAGCGGGATGGGAAAAAGCGGGCATGTGGCGCGCAAGATTGCCGCCACCTTCGCTTCAACTGGCACGCGAGCGGCCTTTGTCCACCCCGCAGAGGCCAGCCATGGCGACCTTGGCATGGTCTCCGCTCAAGACGTAATCATCATGCTGTCGAACTCTGGCGAGACGGCCGAGCTTTCGGACATGATCGAATACAGCCGGCGCCACCGCATCCTGCTGATTGGAATCACCGGTGGTGCCACCAGCACCCTGGCCCGTGTCAGCGACATTACCCTGCTGCTGCCACCGGTTCCCGAAGCCTGTTCGCTGGGCCTGGCGCCAACCACATCGACCACAATGCAATTGGCGCTGGGCGATGCGTTGGCGGTCGCCGCCTATGAAGCCCGCGACTTTTCACCGGAGCAGTTTCGCAGCTATCACCCTGGCGGCAAGCTTGGCCAGCAACTCAAGCGCGTGCGCGATCTCATGCACCTCGGCGCTGATGTTCCCGTCGTCGCCCGCAGCAGCAGCATGGATCAGGCCATCCTGACCATGACGCAGAAGGCATTTGGCTGTGTGGCCGTCACCGACGCTGACGGTGACCTGCTCGGAATCATCACCGACGGCGACCTGCGTCGCCACATGGGTCCGGGCCTGCTGTCGCGGCAAGTCGAAGAGGTGATGACGGCAAACCCGAAAACGGTGGGACCGGAAGTGACCGCAGCAGAAGCACTGCGCCTAATGAACAGTTTTAAGGTGCAAAGCCTGCTGGTCGTGGCAGAAGAATCCCGCAGGCCCATCGGCATCATCCGTATTCACGACTGTCTACGCGCGGGCATGGCCTGATGCGGAACGACCCAACACGCCACCTGAACGATCCAAATCTAGGCCTTCTCCAGCAGGGCATGAAACATGTACCAGGACTGCCACAGCTTTTCGGGCGGACTTGACATGGCAACCACCTTGAAGCCCGCGCGTTCCGCCGCGCTGGCCACAACGTCTCTGTCGACCCAGGGCGCGGCCCGGTGAATCGCGCGCATGCGCGCCTTGCGTTCTTCCGGGAAATTCAAGCGTTCGATGCCGGCTATATACTCCTCCTTCTGCCCACGGTCCGCATTACAGGCCAACAGGCAAAGGGTTCCCGGCGCCGCTGCGCTGCCGAGGTTGTCGATGGCGGCTGCCATGTGTGAGTCATCCGGCAATGTCTGAAGGACGCTGTTGACCAGAATCTTGTTGCAACCGCGGGGCAGGGAAGCGGCCTTCAGCAGATCCATCGGACTGATGGCGATGTTGGCGATTCCTTGCGTATTCTCTGCCGCACTGGCGCAGACCTCCGGCAAATAGTCCCCCGCTTGAACCCCGGCGACCATGGGACTGAGCAAAAGGGAAAAAATCCCCACCCCACAGCCAATATCAGCAAGCTGATCCTTCGGGCCAAGCCGCAGCTCGCGGGCGATCTGGACCACCAGGTGGAAAACGCCCACCTCATTGTCGGGGCCCCAGCCGGAGCGCTCGATCAGGTTCCGCACTGCCAGCTTTTCCCGGTAGTGGGCGGCGTAGTTCGTATCGAACGTTATCTGCTCTTGCTTATCCGTCATCGGCTCTTTCGACTGAATTCTGTGAAAGTTGCTTAAGTTATTGGAGAAGTTAACCAATAATTTGGCAATGGAGGGGTTGAGGCTGCGCCCGTCCGACGATATGATCGATTAACAGTGTGGAGAAATTCACCCTGACTGCGGAGGCTTTCTGTTCACCCGCAGCATTTCTGCACTCGACACAAGAAGCCCGTTGGTGGGTATCTCTGGAACATCCATGAAGCGGCTGGGCGTGATCGGCGCTGGCGCGATGGCGCTAAACCACGCACAAGTCGCTGCGGCGTCTGGCGCTTCTGTGGTTGCCATCGCCGGGCGCACGGTGGAATCGGCGAGCGCACAACGATTTGCCGCCACTTTTCCGTCGGCCGAGGCTTGCACCTCTATCGGTGCTTTGCTGGCGCGCGACGATCTGGATGGTCTGGTCGTCTGTCCAATCTGGTCAGCCATGGAGGCGATCGTGCCGCAGGCCCTGGATGCCGGATTGCCGGTTCTGGCGGAAAAACCCATTGCCCTTCGGGCGGCGACCGCCCGGAGCTATCTGGCCGCCGGCCATGCCGTCTCGGTGGGCTACAACCGCCGCTTCTATCACACCGTGGCGCAGCTGAAGCGGCGGGTGGACGATGGTGGACTGAAATCCGTCGATGTGACGATATCCGAGGATCTGGCGGCTCTGGCAAAAAGGCATGGGCCGGAAATCTTGCGTCATGTTCTTGCTTTCTCGTCGGCTCACACCCTGGACCTCGTTCGCTACCTGTTTGGGGAATTGAAGGTAGCCGAGATGCGGGAATATCGCGAGCCGAAGACGGCGCCGTTCTCGTCTTACAATGGGATGCTCATCCGCCTTGATGGGACGCCGGTTTTCCTGCATTTGAATGCAGACGATCCCAGTCCCGCCGGATTGCGGTGCCGCTTCGATGATGGCACGGCATGGGTGCTGGCCCCGCTCGAGCGACTAACCGTCT
>CAXNFA010000071.1:0-6816 GCA_964201105.1 Alphaproteobacteria bacterium
CTGGTGTGGCGGCGCATGGCCTATTTCGGCAACGCGCTGTCCCATGCTGCGCTGCTTGGTGTGGCGCTGGGCCTGATGCTCGCGGTCAACCTGACCTTCTCGGTCATCCTCGTCTGCGTTGCCGTTGCGGGCCTGATGATCGTGCTGGAACACCAGCGCCGTCTTGCACCCGACACCGTGCTTGGCATCCTCGCCCATGGCTCGCTCGCGCTCGGTCTTGTGGCGCTCGCCTTCCTCGAAGGCGTCCGCGTCGATCTCACCACCTTCCTGTTCGGCGACATCCTCGCGGTCAGCCTGCAGGATCTGGTCTGGATCTATGGTGGCGGGGCGGTGGGCCTGCTGTTGCTCGCCCTTATCTGGAGGCCCCTGCTGCTCATCATCGTCCACCGCGAACTGGCAGCAGTCGAAGGGGTGCGGGTGCAGCTCATCCACACGATCTATGCGCTGTTGATCGCGCTGGTGATTGGCGTTGCCATGAAGATCGTCGGCGTCTTGCTGATCATCTCGATGCTGATCATTCCCGCTGCCGCCGCGCGCCGCTTTGCCGGCACGCCAGAGGCAATGGCGCTGGGCGCGGTCGCGGTCGGCGCGCTGTCGGTCGTTGGCGGTCTTGGCGGCTCGCTTGCCTGGGACACCCCAGCAGGCCCGTCCATCGTGGTCTGCGCGCTACTGCTTTTTGTGCTGTCCGGCGGCGTCGAGCGCCTGTGGCGCCGTCCTGCGGCGGGCTAGAGGATATCGAGCACGCTTTCCGGAGGGCGGCCAATGGCGGCCTTTGCCCCGGAAAGAACGATGGGCCGTTCGATCAGCACCGGATTCTCGACCATGGCCTTGATCAGCTGGGCGCGCGTCAGCTTCGGGTTGTCGAGCTTCAGTTCGGCGAAAGGCGCTTCCTTCCGGCGCATCAGGTCGCGCGGCTCGATCTTCAGCCTGGTCAGGATGGCGTCCAGCTCCTTCGCCGTCGGCGGTTCCTTCAGATATTCGACCACCCTGGGGGCGACGCCCTTCATTTCCAGCAGCGCCAGCGTCTCGCGGGATTTGCTGCAGCGCGGGTTGTGGTAGATCGTGACGGCCATGGCTGATCCTCGCAATGCACAGGCCCCGTTCTTGCCGCGCGCCGCTGGCGCGGTCAAGCCGCTGTTCATTGGCCACGACATCTTCCGCCGCTCGACCTATGGCGGCCGCCATCCGCTGGCCATCCCGCGCGTTTCGGCCTGCATCGACCTGTGCCAGGCGCTGGGCTGGATTGATCCCAACCGCTACATCGTCAGTTCCCAGGCGACGCCAGCCCAGCTGCATCGCTTTCACGATCCCGACTATGTCGCCGCGCTCCAGAGCGTGGAGGCGGGCGCGCCGCTGACGGCGGAGATGAAGGCGCGCTACAACATCGGCATCAACGGCAACCCCGTCTTCGCCGAGATCTTCAGCCGTCCCGCCACCGCTTGTGGCGCCACGCTGACGGCAGCGGAAATACTTCGTGAACCCGGCGTCATCTACAGCCCGGCGGGCGGCACGCATCATGGCCGCCCTGCACAGGCCAGCGGCTTCTGCTACCTCAATGATCCCGTCCTCGGCATCCTCGCTTTTCTCGACCAGGGCGTGGACCGGTTGCTCTACATCGACATCGACGCCCATCACTGCGATGCGGTGCAGGATGCGCTGGCGGGCGATCCGCGCGTGCGCATCCTCTCCGTCCATGAGTCCGGCCGCTGGCCCCGCACCGGCGCGCTCGACGATGACGGCGGCGGGACGGTGTTCAACGTGCCGGTTCCTGCCGGCTTCCACGATGATGACATGGCCCTGCTGCTCGACGCGCTGATCCAGCCGCTGGCGGAAGCCTTCCGGCCGCAGGTGGTGATCCTGCAGGCCGGTGCGGATGCATTGTCGGAAGACCCGCTCGCGCGGCTCGAGCTTTCCAACAACGCGCATTGGTCGGTGGTGCGCGCAGTGACGGCGATGGCCGACCGGGTGCTGGTGACCGGCGGCGGCGGCTACAACCCGTGGAGCGTGGCACGCTGCTGGGCCGGCGCCTGGGCCACCATCGAGGGGCACGCGATCCCCGACCGACTACCCGCCGAGGCGGAAGCGCTGCTGCGCAGCTTCACCTGGGAACGCAGCGCCGGCCGCAACCCGCCAGCGCACTGGTTCAACACGCTGCGCGACGCGCCCCGCAACGGGCCGGTTTCGCCCATGGTGCGCGATGCGGTGAATGCCTTACGCCCGCGCCTGGCTGCTGTATGATGGCGCCATGAGCGAGACACTCAAAGGCAAGACCATGGTCGTCACCGGCGGCACCGCCGGTATCGGGCGGGAAACCGTGCTTCGGCTGGTGGCGCAGGGCGCCGACGTTATGTTTGTCGGCCGCAATCGCGGCAAAGCCGACGCGGTGTTGGCGGAGGCAGCGCGCCTGGGCGGCGGCACGGCGAGCTTCCTGCAGGGCGATCTGTCGAGCCTCGACGATGTCCGCCGCGTGGCGGCCGAGATTCGCGCGCGGCTGACCAGGCTCGACGTGCTGGTCAATAACGCGGGCGCCATCTTCACCCAGCGCCAGCTGAGCGTTGATGGCATCGAGATGACCTTCGCGCTCAACCACCTCAACTATTTCCTGCTGACGCGCGAGTTGCTGCCGCTGCTGCAGGCCAGCGCGCCGGCGCGCATCGTTAACGTCGCCTCCGCCGCCCATGTCGGGGCCAGGGTGGATTTCGACGACCTGCAGGGCGCGCGGCGCTATCGCACCTGGAAGGCCTATGGCCAGTCCAAGCTGTGCAACATCCTCTTCACCTACGAGCTCGCGCGGCGGCTGCAGGGCAGCGGCATCACCGCCAACTGCCTCCACCCGGGCTTCGTCGCCTCGGAATTCGGCGACAACAACAGCTTCTTTTCCCGCCTCGCTATCCAGATTGCAAAGACGGTCGGCGCCATCGGCGTCGGCAACGGCGCGAAGACCAGCGTCTATCTCGCGACGTCGCCGGAGGTCGAGGGCAGGACCGGCGGCTATTACGCGAAGAGCCGGCCGGCGAAATCCACCGCCCGCTCGCATGACCAGCTGGCGGCCCACCGCCTGTGGACGGTCAGCGAAACCATGGTTGCCCCAGAAGCATCTCGGCAATTTGCGTCTGTGACCTGACGGGGCTCACGCAGGATGAAGCCGGAGACCCTGTCGCGCCGCACCATCGTCTTCGTCAACATCGCGCATGCGCTCGACCATTTCGCGCTGCTCATCTTCCCCACCGCCGTCATCGCCATGGCGCCGGACCTGGGGCGCGACTATGCCGCGCTCATCGGCCTGTCGACCGGCGCATTCCTCGCGTTCGGCTTCTTCTCCCTGCCGATGGGCTGGGTGGCGGAGCGCACGGGGCGGCGCAACCTGCTTGCCGTCTTCTTCGGCGGCATCGGGGTTGCGCTGATCGGCCTCGCCACCGCGGCCTCGCCCGCCGCGCTGGCAGCGTGGCTCTTCGTGCTCGGCATCTTCACCGCGATCTACCACCCTATCGGTTCGGCCATGCTGGTGACCCATGCAAGCCGGTTGGGGCGCGACCTGGGCTGGAACGGGGTTTGGGGCAACCTGGGCGCGGGCTTCGCCTCGGGCATCACCGCGCTGTTGGCGGCCTGGCTCGGCTGGCGCGCCGCCTTCGCGCTGCCGGCGGCAATCAGCCTTGGCGTCGGTGTCGCCTTCCTGCTGCTCGTGCGCGGCGACGGCGAAGGGCAGGGCGCGGCCAAGACGAAGACACCGGTCATTCCCGTCGCCCGGCCCCTGCTGCTGCTCACTATCTTCGCCGTCGCCATTGTGGCGGGCGGCATGACCTTCAACGTCACCAGCATCAGCCTACCCAAGGTGTTGGACGACCGGCTGGGGCTCACCCTGCCGCTGGCGCTTACCGGCTCGCTCGCCACCGGCGTCTTCCTTCTGGGCGCGCTGGCGCAGCTCGTCATGGGGCGCATGGTCGACCGCTATTCGCTGCCGACGATCTTTGTCGGCCTCGCCCTGCTGCAGCCGCTCGGCCTCGGCCTTGCCGCGCTGGCGACCGGCGTGCCGCTGTTGATTGGCCTTGGCCTCGCCATGGCCGCGATCTATGGCCAGGTGGTGGTGAACGACGCCATGGTTGCGCGCTACGTGCCGCCGCACTGGCGGGCCAAGGCCTTCAGTGTGCGCTATTTCCTTGGCTTCACGGTCAGCGGCCTGGCCGTGCCCTTCATTGCCCTGATGTATGCGCAGGGCGACGGCTTCCCCGCGGTGCTGGGCGTGACGGCGGCCTTTGGCGCAGTGATCCTTGCCTGCGCCGGGTTCTTCTGGCTGGTGGCACAGGGCAGGACGCGCCCCAGCGGGCTACCGGCAGAATAGCCGGCACTTGCGAAAAAGCGCGGTTGCCCACATTTTGGGGTATGGCCCAGCGCCCCGTTCAGCCCGCCGACCGGCGCTTTTCCGTCGCGCCGATGATGGACCGCACCGACCGGCATTGCCGCGTGCTGATGCGGCTGCTGAGCCGTCGCGCGCTACTTTACACGGAGATGGTGACGACCGGCGCGATCCGCTTCGGCGACGTCCACCGCCACCTGCGCTTCGACGCCATGGAACACCCTGTCGCCCTGCAGCTCGGCGGCAGCGACCCGGCGGAACTCGCCCACAGCAGCCGTGTCGCCGAGAGTTATGGCTATGGCGAGGTGAACCTCAACGTCGGCTGCCCTAGCGACCGGGTGCAGAACGGCCGCTTCGGCGCCTGCCTGATGGGCGAGCCCGCGCTGGTCGCCGATTGCATCAAGGCGATGCAGGACGCCACCGTGCTGCCCGTCACGATGAAGAGCCGCATCGGCATCGACAACCAGGATAGCTACGACCAGTTCCGCGCCTTCATCGACACGGTGGCGGCGACCCGCTGCAGCGTCTTCATCGTCCATGCGCGCAAGGCGATCCTGAAGGGCCTGAGCCCGAAGGAGAATCGCGAGATCCCGCCGTTGCACTATGAATTTGTCGAGCGCCTGAAGGCGGAGCGGCCGGAGCTCAACATCTCGCTCAACGGCGGCCTCAACACGCTGGATGAAAGCGTGCCGCATCTCGCCTGGGCCGATGGCGTGATGCTGGGCCGCGCCGCCTACAGCAACATCGCGCTGCTCGCCGATGTCGACCGCGTCATCTATGGCGACCCGGCGCCATCCCCGGACCGTTTCGCAGTGCTCGAATCCTATATCGCCTATATGGCGCGCGAGATGGCGGCGGGCGAACCCTTCTGGGCGATGGCACGCCATGCCATCAACCTGTTCCAGGGGCTCCCCGGCGCACGCGGCTGGCGCCGCCACCTCAGCGAGACGGGCGCGCGGCGCGATGCCGGCATCGACGTGATGTACCGCGCCCTCGACCACGTCACCGAACCGCGCTACCTCGCCGCATCCTGAGGTGGCAGACAGGCCGGTCATCGTCTGGTTCCGCCAGGACCTGCGGCTGTCCGACAACCCTGCGCTTGCCGCCGCAGTCGCCACCGGCCGGCCGGTCCTGCCGCTCTTCATCCTCGACGACGAGACGCCGGGCCGCTGGGCCTGGGGCGGGGCGAGCCGTTGGTGGCTGCATCACAGCCTTGCGGCGCTGGGCGCCGATCTGGCGAAGCGTGGGGCGCCGCTGACCTTGCGCCGCGGCGTCGCGAGCGATGTTCTGCGCGACGTGATCCGCGAGAGCGCGGCAGGGGCCGTGTTCTGGAATCGCTGCTACGAACCCTTTGCGGTGGCGCGCGACACGGCGCTGAAGGCCGATCTCGGCGTCGACGTGCAAAGCTTCGGCACGCTGCTGCATGAACCCGCGCGCCTTGCCACGAAGGCGGGCACGCCCTTCAAGGTCTTCACGCCCTTCTGGACAACGCTGCGCAACACTGCCGCACCGCCGCCGCCCCTGCGCGCGCCGTCGAAGATTGAAGGCGCGCGCCTCTCCGGTGATGCACTTGACGATTGGGCACTGCTGCCAACGAAGCCCGACTGGGCCGGCGGCCTGTGCGCGGCCTGGACGCCGGGGGAGGCGGGGGCGAAGGCGCGCCTGCTCGGCTTTCTCGACGATGATCTCGGGCGCTATCGCCAGGAGCGCGACCAGCCGGGAAAGCCCTTCAGTTCGCGCCTGTCACCCCATCTGCACTGGGGCGAGATCAGTGCGCGCCAGGTCTGGCACGCCACGCTCGACCATGCGCGCCAGGCAGGCGACAATAACCTGGAGGCGGACGCCTGGGCCTTCCTGCGCGAGATCGGCTGGCGCGAATTCTGCGCGCATCTCCTGCTCCACTGGCCCGACCTGCCCGAACAGCCCTGGCGCAAGAATTTTGAGGACTTTCCCTGGCGCGAAGGCAAGGCCGAGTTCGCCGCCTGGTCGCGTGGCGAGACCGGCTACCCCATCGTCGATGCCGGCATGCGCGAATTGTGGGCCACCGGCACGATGCACAACCGCGTGCGCATGGTGGTGGCGTCCTTCCTGGTGAAGCACCTGCTGCTTCCATGGCAGGATGGCGAGGCCTGGTTCTGGGACACGCTGGTCGACGCCGACCTCGCCAGCAATGCGGGCAACTGGCAATGGGTGGCAGGCTCGGGCGCCGATGCCTCGCCCTATTTCCGCATCTTCAACCCGGTGCTGCAGGGCGAGAAGTTCGACGCCGCGGGCATCTACGTCCGCCGCTGGGTGCCGGAGATCGCGGGCCTGCCCGACAAATTCCTGCATCATCCCTGGGACGCGCCCGATGACGTGCTGGCTGCCGCCGGCGTCACGCTCGGCGGCAATTATCCGGCGCCCATGGTGGACCACGCGATGGCGCGCCAGCGTGCTCTGGCCGCCTACGCTGTGGTCAAGAG
>CAXNFA010000072.1:0-6779 GCA_964201105.1 Alphaproteobacteria bacterium
AAGCCGAGCCAGAATGGCAGACCGGCAATGCCGATCAGCGACAGCGCCAGAAAGGCGCCGAGCATCAACAGGTCACCCTGAGCGAAGTTGACCGCCTCCGTCGCCTTGTAGATGAGCACCAGCCCCAAGGCGACCAACGCGTACAAGCAGCCCAAGGCAACGCCGTTTATGGCGAGTTGGACAATCAGCACTGCCTTTTGACGCGTCTTTCGCGCGCCTCCCTGCGCAGACGCTAACACGGCAGCAAATGCGTGCAGTGCAGCAAAAACAGGGGTTTTGCGACGCTCTCTCGCTGGTGATCATCGCCACGCGCAAAAAAGCCCGGGTCACCCCGGGCTTTTCCAGTCGGCCGGCACGCAAGCGCGCCGGCCCAAATTATTGGGTCGTGCTTACTCGACCTTCAGATCAACCGCGGCAATCTTGCCGCGCTCGGTCTGGGTCTGGTAGCTGACCTTCTGGCCTTCGGCCAGACTGCGCAGCCCGGCTTTTTCCACCGCGCTGATATGAACGAAGACGTCCTTGCCGCCATCACCGGGCTGGATGAACCCATAGCCCTTGGCGGTGTTGAACCATTTGACAGTACCTTCAGCCATCCTGGCCTCTCCTTGCGCGCATCGAAATGCGCAAGTTAAGCCGGGCGCCATTCGCCCGGCCTTCTTACAACCTGATTTTGGAAGGCCTTGAGAACAGGGGTCCAAGAGGGACCGCTCTTGGCGAGCTGTGCCAAAACGTCGATTGCTGCTCACTAACTGGGCATCGAATGGCCTCAAGTCAACCACTTTTTAGGACGAGAAGCCCACCTCCCCATACCGCAGTGCGAACAGATGAATCCAACAGAAATCCTTGGCAATGCCAGCGGCTTACGCCAATTCGCAGCAGGAGGGTGCGACTTTCCAGACCAAGGACCCTCGCAGTCCTTCCGCCAAGCCGGAGGACGCCGGAATCTGCTTTACCTCACGCCCCCGGTCCTGCTACTCCCCTCAAGAACAAAAAGCGAACATCAGGTGCCGAGCATGAACCGGAGCCAGGGGCGCGACTTTCTCGCACGCCTGATCTGCCAGGCGCTGCGCAAGCATTTCCCGAGTGAGCGGGACGCGTTGCTCTATTCGATTTCGCAAAGCGTGCTGCAGGAATTCCGCAGCAACAGGGTCGGCTGCTATCGGAAGTCGTCGAAGAGTTTCGACGATCCACGCAACGAAATCCGTCAGCGCCGTGAGTGGCGCTGACGATCAGAAGGCATCGGCCTCCATCGCCATAAGGGATGCGCCACCGGCGGTAATGCGCGACAGCAGCGAGGAGGTATCGGGCAGGATCTTGTCCATGAAGAAGCGGGCGAGGTGCTGCTTGCGCTCATAGAACTGCTTGTCGCCCGTGCCCTCAGCCAGCTTTGTCGCAGCCATGGCCGCCATCTGGGCCCACATGTAGCCCATGGCGACGAGACCAAACATCTTGAGGAAGTCGCTCGCCGCCGCCGCCGCCTCTTCCGGATTCTTGAGGCCCTGCTCGGCGATATAGGCCGTGGCCTGCTGCAGCCGGGCAAAGGACTTGGCGAGGTTCGGCACGATGTCCTTAAGCGCGGAATTGTCGAGATTGCCCTGGATGAAATTGTCGACCGGGTGGAAGAACTGGCGCAGCAGGCGGCCGGTGCCCTGCGGCAGCTTGCGGCCGACGAGGTCGAGCGCCTGGATGCCACTGGTGCCTTCGTACAACTGGGTGATGCGGCCATCACGGACATATTGCTCCATGCCGTTTTCGCGGATGTAGCCGTGGCCGCCGAAGCATTGCAGTGCCCAGTTGCTGCTCTCAAAGCCGGTGTCGGTGAGATAGGCCTTCACGACCGGCGTCATCAGCGCGAGCAGGTCTTCCGCCGCCGCGCGTTCCGCCGGATCGGGGTGGTTGTGGGCGAGATCGACATGCAGCGCGGTCCAGTAGGCCAGGGCCCGGGCGCCCTCGTTGAAGGCCCGCGCCGTCAGCAGCATCTTGCGCACATCGGGGTGCACAATGATCGAATCGGCGGGCTTGTCGGTTTCCTTCGCGCCGGTGACCGACCGCCCCTGCGTGCGTTCCTTCGCGTATTTCGCCGCGTTCTGGTAGGCGACTTCCGACAGGCCGAGGCCCTGCACGCCGACGCCGAGTCGCGCTTCGTTCATCATCGTGAACATGGCGCGCATGCCGCGGTTCTTTTCGCCGATCAGGTAGCCGATCGCGTTGTCGTAGTTCATCACGCAGGTCGCCGAGCCCTTGATGCCCATCTTCTTCTCGATGGAGCCGCAGACAACGCCGTTGCGCTTGCCGATCGAACCATCGGCATTGACCAGGAACTTGGGCACGATGAAGAGGCTGATGCCGCGCGTGCCTTCCGGCGCATCCGGCAGACGTGCCAGCACCAGGTGGATGATGTTGGGCACCAGGTCATGCTCGCCGGCCGAGATGAAGATCTTGGTGCCGGTGATGCGATAGCTCCCATCGTCATGCGGCTCCGCCTTGGTGCGGATAAGGCCGAGGTCGGTGCCGCAATGCGGCTCGGTCAGGTTCATGGTGCCCGACCACTCGCCGCTTGCCATGCGCGGCAGGTAGGTCTGCTTCTGCGTCGCATCGCCATGGCGCTTGATCGCCTCATAGGCGCCGCGCGTCAGGCCAGGATAGGTGCCGAAGGCCATGTTGGCCGACACGATCATTTCGGAAAAGGCGATGCCGAGAACATTGGGCAGCCCCTGCCCGCCATGTTCCTGCTCGCAGGTCAGCCCCGTCCAGCCGCCTTCGACAAAGGTCTTGTAGGCGCCGTCGAAGCCCTTGGGCGTCGTAACCACACCATCTTTCCAGTGGCAGCCTTCCTCGTCGCCGGACTGGTTGAGCGGAAACAGCACCTCCTCCGCGAGCTTGGCACCTTCTTCGAGAATGGCGTTGATCACATCCGGCGTCGCATCGGCGAAGCCGGGCAGGTTGCTGTATTTGCCAAGGTCGAGGAAGTCATGCAGCAGAAAACGCATGTCTTCGACGGGGGCGCGGTACACGGGCATGGTTACTCTCCGCCGGGCTTGCGGGATGAAGGAAGAAGGCTAATTGCGGAGCGGCTTGCCAGTGTCGAGCATGTGCTCGATGCGGGCCAGCGTCTTCGGGTCACGGAACAGCTTGCCCATCGCTGCACGCTCAAGGGCAAGAAGCTGCTTTTCCGTCACCGTCTCCGTCATGTCGGTGTCGCCACCGCTAAGGATGAAGGCGAGTTCGCGCGACACCGTCACGTCATGCGGCGTCGCCTTGCCGGACTTGGCAAGGTCGGCCACAGCCATGTCGAGCGCGACGCGCGCGGTCGGGCCGGGCAGCACCACCGCGATGTCGCGGTCGGGTGCCTTGTAGTCCTTCACCATGGCGAGCGCGCGCGCCTTGGCGTCGGCAAGCACGCGGCGGCGGTTCATGGTGATGCCGTCGCTCGCGCGCAGATACATCAGGTCGCGCGCCTCGGCCGCCGAATTCGACACCTTGGCGGTGCCGATGGTCTGGAAGGCTTCGGCCACCGGCGGAATGGGACCGCCCGCGCGCTTCTTGTTGAGGGCGTGCCGCATCACCAATTCCTTGCTGCCGCCCCAGGCCGGGATGAGGCCGACGCCGACCTCGACCAGCCCCATGTAGAGCTCGGCATGTGCCTGCACCGAATCGGAATGCAGGCAGATCTCACAGCCGCCACCTAGCGCCATGCCGGCCGGCGCCGCCACGACGGGGAATGGTGAATATTTGAGCGCGAGATAGGCGTCCTGCCCGTCCTTCACCGTCTGCTCCAGCACCGGCCACAGGGCGGTGTTGGCGGCGAAGAGCGCGAGGCCGACATTGGCGCCGACGGAGAAATTGTCGGCGTCGCCGCCGATGATCACCGCCTTGAAGCTCTTCTTGTCGATCTTGGACGCCTCTTTCACCATCGCGATGGTGTTGGCGTCGATCGAGTTCATCTTGCTGTGGAACTCGAGGCAGGCAACACCGTCGCCGACATCCCACAGGCTGGCCGAACTGTTGCGCAGGATCGGCTTCATGCCGCGCTTCTTGTCGGCCAAGGTCCAGGCATCGGCCGGAATGACGACATCGACGTAATTGCCGGCGACCGTCATTTGCTGCAGCTTCGTGCCTTCGTCGCGATACATCGGCTGGCCCTTGGCCGCCGTCAGGATCGCCGGCACAGCGAGGCCATCGGCCTTCAGGCGATCGGCGAACCATTGCGTGCCGAGCTGGTCGATGAGTTCGAAGGGCCCGTATTTCCAGGCGTAGCCCGCCTTCATCGCCTCGTCGATCGAACGGATGCTGTCCGCGATTTCTGGGGCGAGGTCGGCCGCGTATTTCAACACATGCGACAGGACCTGCCATGCATACTGGCCGCCCTTGTCGGGATGCTCGACCAACGCACGCAAGCCATCCTTGCCGGCCTTGGCGCTGGCAAGGTCGGCCTTCTGGCTGACCCGGTATTCGCCGGTCTTAAGGTCGAGCGCTTCCTTGGTCTTGCTGCCGTCGTCGCCCTTCACCATCCGGTAAAAGCCACCCTTGCCCTTCCGGCCGGTGTAGCCGTCCTTGATCATGCGCTCGGTCAGCGCATTGAGCGGATGGGCATCGTCGCAATGCGTGTGGAACGCGTCGCTCTTGGGCAGCAGACTGCGCATGCTGCCCAGCACATGCGGCTTCAGGTCAATGCCGGTCAGATCCATCAGCCCGAAGATGCCGGTGCTCGGCACGCCCATGGGACGGCCGACGATGGAATCTGCCTCTTCGACCGTCAGGCCGATATCGACCGCCTTCTGGGTCGCCACCAGGCTCCAGAAGATGCCAATGCGGTTGGCGATGAATCCCGGCGTGTCGCGGCAGGCCACCACTTCCTTGCCGAGCGAAACGTCGGCGAATTTACGCAAGGTGTCGAGCACCTCGGGGCGCGTCTTCGGGCCGCCGACCAGTTCGAACAGGCGCATGTAGCGCGGCGGATTGAAGAAATGCGTGACGGCGAAATCCTGCACGAAGGACTCCGGCAAGCCTTCGATCAGCTTGCCGAGTGGGATCGTGGATGTGTTGGAGGTGACGATGCTGCCCTTCTTGCGGACCGCATCGACCTTCTTGTAGGTCGTGTGCTTGACGTCGAGGCGTTCCAGCACCGCTTCGCAGATCCAGTCGCAATCGGCGAGCTGGCCGAGATCGTCTTCCAGGTTGCCGGGCGTGACGAGCTTCGCCGCCTTCGCATGCATGAAGGGCGCCGGGCTCTGCTTCATCATCTTCGCGATGGCGCCTTCCGCAAGCTGGTTGCGGTTGGTGGCCCCGGCGGGAACGATATCAAGCAGCAGCACGGGGATGCCCGCGTTGGCGACATGGGCGGCGATCCCGCTGCCCATGACGCCGGCGCCGAGAACGGCGACCTTCTTGATCTCGCCCATCAGGCCGCCGCCTCCAGGATGGTGGCGATGCCCTGACCGCCGCCGATGCACTGGGTGGCCAGCGCGAACTGCTTCTTCTCGCGCTGCAGCAGCGCCGCCGCCTTGCCGGTGATGCGCGCGCCGGTGGCACCCAACGGATGGCCAAGCGCAATGGCGCCGCCATCGAGGTTGGTCTTGTCCAGCGGAATGGCCAGGTCGCGGATGACGGCGAGCGACTGCGAGGCGAAGGCCTCGTTCAGCTCGATGATATCGATGTCCTTCATCGTGAGCTTGGCGCGTTCCAGCGCCTTCCTGGTTGCGCCGATCGGGCCGATGCCCATGATTTCCGGCGGGCAGCCCGCGACGGCGATGGAGCGGATGCGCGCCAGGATCTTGAGGCCATGCGCCTTGGCATAGTCTTCGCTGCACACCAGCGTTGCCGCCGCACCGTCGGTCAGCGGCGACGAAGTGCCGGCCGTGACCGTACCGGCCGCCTTGTCGAAAGCGGGTTCAAGACCGGCGAGAATTTCCGCCGTCGTGTCGGGGCGCAGGCAGCCGTCTTCCTCCACCCGCAGGTTGCCCTGGGTGATGGCGGTGATCTCGTCCTTCAACCGGCCGGCCTTCTGCGCCGCCCCGGCCTTCTGCTGGCTGAGGACGGCGAACTCGTCCTGGTCCTTGCGGCTGATGCCGTATTTCTTGGCCACATTCTCCGCCGTCTCGCCCATCGACATGTAGACTTCGGGGAACTTCTGATAGAGGCCCGGGTGCGGCGAGGGATTGAAGCCCGCCATCGGCACGCGCGTCATCGATTCGATGCCGGCGCAGATGAAGACGTCGCCCGCGTTCATCTGGATCGCACCCGCCGCCATGTGGATCGACTGCATCGACGAGCCGCAGAAGCGGTTAACCGTCGTGCCCGCGACGCTGATCGGAAGGTCGGCGAGGAAGCCGATGATGCGCGCAACGTTGAAGCCCTGCTCCCCTTCGGGGAAGGCGCAGCCCATGATGAGGTCTTCGATGTCCTTCGCGTCGACGCCGGTGCGCTTCACCAGTTCACGCACGACCTGGCCCGCAATCTCGTCAGGGCGGACTTTGGCGAGCTGGCCTTTCTTGGCGAAGTGGAAGGGGGAGCGGACATAGCCCGCGATAACAACATTCTTCATGACTTCGTTGCTCCTTCCCGGCTGCAGGGCCGGCAACAGATATTCAGTCTAGCGCATTAAATGGCGGCGGCGAGTCTTGTCCCCTGATCGATGGCGCGGCGGGCATCGAGTTCGGTGGCGACATCCGCGCCACCGATGATGACCGCATCCCGACCAAGGCTTTTCAGTTCGTCTGCCAGGCCGCGGCGCGATTCCTGGCCGGCACAGATGACAATCGTGTCAACCGGCAACACCT
>CAXNFA010000073.1:0-6768 GCA_964201105.1 Alphaproteobacteria bacterium
GGTCGATGACCTGACGCTCGAGATCATCACGCATGCGCCGGACCCCATCCTGCCAAACTCCATGTCCGTGCTTTATATGATGGACATGAAGGCCTTTGCCGAAATGGGCGGCGCAGGCCCCTTCGGCATGAAGCCGGTCGGCACCGGCCCGTTCCAGGTGCTCAACTGGGACGACCAGCAGATCGAGACCAGGCGATACGACAAGGCGTGGCGCAAGGTGAACTATGACGGCATCACCTTCCTGAACCTGCCGGAAATGCCTGCCCGCAGCCAGGCTCTCGTTTCGGGCCAGGTCGATATCGCGCTGACCATCAACAAGGAGATGCGCCAGGCGGTGGAACGCGGCGGCGCCAAGATGTATGCCGAATACGCGCCATCGGTGAACGCGCTGATCCTCAACCACCCGAAGCACCCGGCGTTCAAGGACAAGCGCGTGCGCCAGGCCTTCAACCACGCCGTCGACAAGCGCATCGTGCAGGAACTGTATGGCGAGGACGCCAAGGCCGGCAGCCAGCCGGCGGCGCACAGCGTTCGCGGCTTCCAGCCCGACATCAAGCCCTATACCTACGACGTCGCGAAGGGCAAGGCGCTGATGGCGGAAGCCGGCTATGCCGATGGCTTCACCATCAATGGAGAGGTCCAGAGCGGTTCGGGAACGGTGGAGATCTACGAGTTCGCCGCGCAGAGCCTGCAGAAGATCGGCGTGACGCTGTCGCTCAACGTCATCACCACGGCTGACATCATTGCCAAGATCAATGGCAGCAAGCCCTGGGAAGGCGTGGTCTTCGGCATGAACTTCGGTTCGGCGCCCATCGGCGACGTGATGCGCCCGGTCAACAGCTTCCATTCCTGCGCCCAGCGGCAGAAGTGGATCTGCTACGAGGACATGGAGCCGCTGCGCGAGATGATCAACACGGAGTTCGATTCGAAGAAGCGCGACGCCGGCCTGCGCCAGCTCGCCCAGCGCTATCATGAAGACCCGCCGGTGATCTATCTCGACGAGACCGTGGTCTATCATGGCCACAGCAACAAGATTTCCGGCTTCCGCTCGGAAAACTTCCTGATCTCCTACGACGACATCAAGATCGCGAAATAGGCGATTTTACTTCGGGAAAAAGGCGGGCCTCGGCTCGCCTTTTTTATTCCGCCGCCGCGCGTTGCGGCAGCAGGTCTTCGACGAGCTGCACCCAGTAGCTGGCGCCCAGTGGGATGATGCTGTCGTTGAAGTCGTAGTGGGGGTTGTGGATCATGCAACTGCCCGCGCCATCCCCTGCCCCGTTGCCGATGAAGATGTAGCAGCCGGGGCGCGCCTGCAGCATGAAGGCAAAGTCTTCCGACCCCATCAGCGGCGCGACGTTGGTGTTGACGTGTTCCTTGCCGACCAGCGCGGTGGCGGCACGGATGGCGTGCTGCGTCTCCGCATCGGTGTTGACCGTCGCCGGATAGCCGCGGCGGTATTCAATGTCGAGGCTGGCGCCGAAGGCGGCGCAGACCTGCTGGCCGACACTCATCAGCTGCGCTTCCATCCGGTCCTGCACCTTCGCATCGAAGCTGCGCACGGTGCCGCGCAGCGACACCGAATCGGGAATGACGTTATAGGTGTCGCCGGCATGGATGCTGGTGACGCTGAGCACCGATGACTGCAGCGGGTCGGTGTAGCGGCTGACCAGCGACTGCCAGGCCGTGATGACATGCGAGGCGACCAGGATCGGGTCGATGCCCGTGTGCGGGAAGGCGGCATGGGCGCCCTTGCCGTGGATCACCGCATCGAATCGGTCGGAGGCTGCCATGATGGGCCCGACGCGCATCGCGAAGTCGCCCACCGGGATGCCCGGCAGGTTGTGCATGCCATAGACGCCTTCGACCGGGAATTTCTCGAACAGCCCGTCGCGCACCATCGCCTGGCCGCCGCCTTCATTCTCTTCCGCCGGCTGGAAGATGAAGTGCACCGTGCCAACAAAGGATTTGGTTTCGGCGAGATAGCGCGCGGCGGCGAGCAGCATGGTGGTGTGGCCGTCATGGCCACAGGCATGCATCTTGCCGTCGTGGACAGACTTGTGCGGCACCTGCCCCAGCTCTTGCAGCGGCAGCGCATCCATGTCGGCGCGCAGGCCGATGGCGCGATTGCCGCGCCCCGATTTCAGCGTGCCGACAACGCCGGTCTTGCCCAAGCCGCGATGAACCGACAGGCCAAAGCTTTCCAGCTTCGCCGCGACAATGTCGGAGGTGCGGGTTTCCTCGAAGGCAAGTTCGGGGTGGGCATGGATGTCGCGCCGCCAGGCGGTGAAATCCGCGTTCCAGGCCTTCAGCTTGTCGCGCATATTCACCCTCCCCGTTTCTGCCGCCCTCAGACGATCTGTTCCGAGCGGCGCAAGGACTCGATCATCGACGAGCGCATCAGGAAGGCGCGCGCGGCTGCCGGATCGTTGGCCGTCTTCACCGTCTCCTGGAAGCGGGCAAGCCGCACGGCCGAATCGCGTTCGCGCAGCAGCTGGCGGTTGCGCTCGGCCTGGGCCTGGACGAATTCCACCGCGATCGGCTGGCGCTGGCGGGTATAGCGGTCGAACACGCTGTCGTCCGCCTCGCCCTTCCACACCGCGTTGATCTTGGTGGTCAGGTTGGTGGCGTCGTGGATGCCGCCATTCATGCCCATGCCGCCAAGCGGGTTGTTGAGATGGGCCGAATCACCCGCGAGCAGGATGCGGCCAACATTGTAGGTCGTGACCACGCGCTGGTGGACCCGGTAGATCGTCTTGTGCGTCAGCGGATAGGGCTCAGTGCGCTTCAGCACGCCGTTGAGGCGCTTCTGGATCGCCTCGTCCGTGATCGCCTCTTCCGGCGTCTCGCCGTCGCGCGAGGGGAACAACGCGCGCCACTGGCCGACCACGCGCAGCAGCACGAACCATTCGTTCGAGTCCGACACATAGTTGATCAGTGACAGGTGCGGAATGTGGTCGCGGAACTCGAAGGTGGTGGTGCCCTGCACGAACCATTCGGGATAGGTCACGCCATCGAAGCCAAGGCCGAGCGTCTGGCGCACGGCGCTGTTGGCGCCATCGGCGCCGATCAGGTAGCGGCCCTCGACCGTGACCTCCTCGCCATCGCGGTTCACCTTGGCCCAGGCGATGTTTTCATTCTGGCCCACGCCGCTGACCTTGGTGTCAAACCAGATCTCGAAATTGTCGCGCGCCTTCAGCTTGTCGAGCAGGATCCGGGTCAGCTTGTGCTGCTCGCACTGGACGCGATAGGGGTGCGCGGTCGCGTCCTTGATGAGGCCAAGGTCGAATTCCGCCCGCTCGCCCGATTCGCGGTCGCGATACTGCCAGCCGGGCGCCTTCAGGCCCTGGGCAATCAGCTGCTCGGTGACCCCGAAAGGATCGAGGATGTCCAGCGTGGGCGGATGGAAGGTCGAGGCCCGCAGGTCATAGGCCAGTTCCTTGCCCGCCTCGAGCACGAGGACGGGGATTCCGTGGTGGGACAGCTGGAGGGCCGCGACCAGGCCAACCGGCCCGCCGCCTGCAATGACAACTCGGTCCTGGGGACGCATCTTCGACATTCGTGGAGAAACCCTGTGTGGCCTGGCAACACCCGGTCAGGCGATGAGTCAATATATACCGCGTGCGGTGGCGGGAGTATCCCCCGCGCGCTGCCGCGTCTGCCCTGCGGACGGTCGCCCGGCGCTAGCTGTTGCCGCCCTTCCAGGCCACCGAATAGAGGTCGAAGCGGCGGTCCTTCAGGTTAAGGACCGTGCCGTCGTTGCGGGCCATGACCAGGTCGTCCGGGCGCAGGTCGGCAAAGGCCACCATCTCGACATTGGGGGTGGTGTCGGCGGCAATGCCATCGCGCGCGAAGGGGAAGTCGCAGGGCGTCAGGATGCAGCTTTGCGCATACTGAATGTCCATGTTCTCGACATTCGGCAGATTGCCGACATTGCCGGACATGATGACATAGGCTTGGTTCTCCACCGCCCGCGCCTGGGCGCAGTAGCGGACGCGCAAGTAAGCCTGGCGCTCGTCGGTGCAGAAGGGCACGAACAGGAATTGCGCGCCTTGATCGACGAGATGGCGGGCCAGCTCGGGAAACTCGCTGTCGTAGCAGATCATCACGCCGATCGGACCGCAGTCGGTCATGATCGACTTCAACTCGCTGCCGCCCTTGATGTTCCACCAATAGCGTTCGTTTGGCGTCGGGTGGATCTTGGCCTGCTGGTGGATCGATCCGTCGCGCAGGCAGACATAGCAGATGTTGCGGATTTCGCCGGATTCATCCAGCGTCGGATGAGAGCCGCCAATGATGTTGATGTTGTAGCTGACCGCCAGGTCGCTGAGCAGCTTCTTGATCGGCTCGGTATATTCCGTCAGCGCGGCGATTGCCTCGGCTGCCGAAACCTTGCGATTCTTGATCGACAGCAGCTGCAGGGTGAACAGCTCGGGAAAGACGGCGAAGTCACCCTTGTAGTCCGACACGACGTCGACGAAATATTCGACCTGCTGGGCGAATTCCTCGAAGGTCGCGACGCGGCGCTGCTGGTACTGGATCGTGCCGATGCGCACGGACTCGGATATCCGGCCGCGTTGGGCCACGGCAAGCGAACTGGGTTCCACATACTTGGGGTTGCGCCAGGCCAGTAGCGCGGCATAACCACGCGACTCATGGTCACCCGGGAAATAGCGCGGCAACACCCCGCGCACTTCGAATCCATTGCGAATCTGGAAGGACAGCACCGGGTCTCGGAGCTTCCTGTCCTTGACCGCCTCGACATAGTCCTCGGCGGAGCCGACCTTGCTCCAGCGCCGCGACAACCCTGGCAGGCGGCCGCCGAAGACGATGCCCTTGAGGCCAAGGCGCATGCACAGGCTTTTCCGCTCGTTGTAGAGGCGCTGGCCGATGCGGAGATTGCGGTAGCCGGGATCGACGCCGACCTCCATGCCATAGAGCCAGTCGCCGGTTGTGTCGTGGCGGGCCGCAAAGCCCTGCCCCGTCACCGAATCCCAGTCGTGCTGGGAAAAGGCCACTGCTTCGTCGATGCGGAAGGTGGCGCAGTATCCGACCACGGCGCCCTCGAACAGGGCGACAAACTGCCCGTCGGGAAAGTTCAGCATCTGGCCCCGAAGCTGTGCGTCCGAATAGGTCACGCTGCCGGGATAATCCTTGTGAAAGAGTGCCTGAATGCCGGTGATGTCGCCGATCCGGGCGAGACGGACCATCAGCCGAGGCCCTGTTTCCTGGGTTTGGCGCGTCTCTGTCACGGAGTCCTCCTGCGTTCACTTCAGCCAATCGGGCACAGGGCAAGGGGTATAGGTGAAGCGCCCGGTCGAGGGAAGGCTTGCCCGCAAATTGAGCTGTGACGCGGCTTTGTCCGCTTACAGGTGACGCAGCTGCGGGATCACCTTTTCGCCAAACAGCTTCATGCTGCGGCGGATGGCCGGGTCGGGAATGTTGCCGACCTTCATGTTGACATTGAACACGCCCATGCCAATCGACTTCATCAGTCTTTCGCATTGTTCGGCCACGGAAGCCGGGCTGCCGCAGAAGAGCGTGTTGTCGCGGATTCCGTCCTCGACACTGGCCTTGAAGATTTCCTTGATGTCGCGGAAGGCAACGTTGCCCTTGTTGTAGCGGCTCTTCTGCATGACGATTCGCTGTGCCGTTCGCATGCCGCCGGACAGGGTGGTGGCGAAGAAGGCACGGCCCTTCTCCAGTTCGTCGATCGCCTCGCGGTCGGTTTCGGCGACGGCGCAGATCGAGCCGACAAAGATGTCTTCGCGCTGCGGCTCCCATCCGGCGTCCTTCGCCTCGTCGCGGTAGACCTTGATCAGGTGCTTGACGTGATCGACGCTGGCAATGGTGTTGATGCCGAGGATGGCGCGGGCGCGCGCCGCCGCCTTGGCCGATTCGTCATTGCTGCCCGACATCATGATCTTCGGCATCGGCTGCTGGACAGGACGCGGCCAGATCGACACCGCACGAAACTGGTAGTGGTTGCCTTCCCAGCCGAAGGGCTCGGTCGCCGTCCATGCCTTCTTGATGAAGGCGAGCGCCTCATCCAGGCGGCTGTAGGATTCGTCGGGCGGCACGTTGTAGGCGACATATTCATGCGGGATGCCGCGCAGGATGCCGCCGACCAGGCGCCCGTTCGTCATCACGTCGATCATCGCGTATTCCTCCGCCACGCGCAGCGGGTTGAGCAGCGGTATCAGGTTGCCGGCGATCAGGATCATCGCCTTGCTGGTGCGCTGGCCCACCGCCGTTGCGACGAGATTTGGATTCGCCATGAGGCCATAGGGGCTCATGTGATGCTCGTTGACGCCGATCCAGTCGAAGCCGACCTCCTCGGCATAGACCAGCGTGTCGATGTATTCCTTGTATTTCCGGACGCCCACCTGGGGATCGAACAGGCGGTTCGGCACCGGCCAGTCCGGGCCCGGATCCTGCACATCGTCATAGGGCATCAGGTGGAAATACGAGAACTTCATGATGGCGGATCTTTCCCAAACGCCCGGCACGGCGGCGCGGAAAACGGTATACAAGATTTGCCTCCTGCCCGTCACCCCCGGCTTTCAAATGAAGCCGATCGGGCCATCATGCGGTCAGGCGTGCTGCACCCTGCCCGGTCGGCGCGCTTTGCGATACAATCGAGCCACGACTGAACCCGTTCTCTGGGAAGGATTTTCTCCATGGCAGACACCCAGCCCATCGCCCTTGGCGCCAACAATGACGAAGGTGCGCGCGACATGTTCGTGCTTGGCCTCAAGCGCCAAATCAACC
>CAXNFA010000074.1:0-6767 GCA_964201105.1 Alphaproteobacteria bacterium
GCAAGCCGACTCTGGTGCAATCGGAAGCACCGGGTCAGGTCTGGCTTTACCGCCACGCCACCTGCGCGCTGCACGTCTTCCTGTATGAGGAAGCCGGCGGCTACAAGGTTCGCCATGTCGAGACGCGGGCGACGAACGGCAAGCCGCCGCTGGATGCGGAAGCTTGCTACCAGGCGGTGGCGGGCGACGTGCCCAACCGCACGCTGGCGCGCGACTAGACCTTCTTTTTCAGCCGGCTGACCGGTTTCACGAACGACTCACCCTCCAGAGTCGTCTTGCCCTTGAAGCGGCACAGGTCGACAACGACACATTCCGGACATTTCGGCTTGCGGGCCACGCAGGTGTAGCGGCCGTGCAGGATCAGCCAGTGATGCGCATGCTGCTTCCACTTGTCGGGCGTGGCCTTCTCCAGGCCCAGTTCGACAGCCAGCGGCGTCTTTCCCGGCGCGAGGCCGGTGCGGTTGCCGACGCGGAAGATATGCGTGTCTACCGCAATGGTCGGCTCGCCGAAGGCGACATTCATCACCACGTTCGCGGTCTTGCGCCCGACCCCCGGCAGGGTCTGCAGCGTGTCGCGGTCGCGCGGAATCTCGCCGCCATATTGCTCGACCAGGATGCGCGATAGCGCGGCGACATTCTTCGCCTTGGTGTTGAACAACCCGATCGTCTTGATGAAATTACGGATCGCGGGTTCGCCCAGCTTCATCATCTTCTCGGGCGTGTCGGCGGCGGCGAACAGGGCCGGCGTTGCGCGGTTCACCCCCGCATCCGTTGCCTGCGCCGACAGCACGACGGCCACCAGCAGGGTGAAGGGGTTCTTGTAGATGAGTTCGGTTTCCGGGGCCGGGCGCGATCCTGCCAGGCGGCGGTAGAACTCATCGGCGTCGATCTTGGGGCGGCGGGCCATGACGGGCGATTATCGCGATTGGCCGGGGAATGGAAAGCGGGAGCCAATAGCCTGGGCGGGACTCCACGGAAAAACCTCCCCTATACTTCGTGGCCATGACGTCCCGTGCCACCCTTGCCGAATCCGCCACGGAACCGCTCCTGTTCGACGCCGTGCTCTATCCGCATCGCTCGCTTTCGCCCAAAGGCTTCTGGATCCTGATGACCCTAGTGTCGGTAGTGAGCTTCGTGGCGGGGCTGGCCTTCCTTCTGATCGGCGCCTGGCCGGTGCTGGGCTTTTTCGGCCTCGATGTATTGCTCATTTTCGTCGCCTTTCGCCTCAGCTACCGCGCGGCGCGGCTGGTGGAGCGGGTTCGCCTGTCACCGGACAGCCTGCAGGTGGAGCGGATCAGCCCCTATGGCCAGGTCCGGCGCTGGTCCTTCCAGCCCTATTGGGTTCGCGTCATGCTGGACGACCCGCTGCAGATCGACAGCGTCGTGACCATCGCCTCGCATGGCCGCAGTGTCGGGGTTGGCAGCTTCCTGGTGCCCGGCGAGAAGGCCGAGTTTGCCAACGCCCTGCGTGCCGCGCTGCACCGTCTGCGCGCCATCGAGCCCTCGGGAATATCCCACGCCTGAGAAACCGCCGCGCAAGAAGCGGGTGGCTGCACGGCCGCGGCCGCGCAAGGATGCGGCCATGACAGACATCGATCCCACCGTATCCCGTGCCGCGCAGGACTACGACCGTGTTGTCGCCCGCGCCATTGCTGACCTCACCCAGGCCGAACCCGGCGGCGACCTGCCGCTCGCCGATCTCGCACGCCGTGCTGGCCTGTCTCCCTTTCATGTCCAGCGCGTCTTCCGCCGCGGGGCAGGCGTGAGCCCCAAGCGCTTCCAGCAATATCTCGCGCTCAACCGGGCGAAGGAGAGCCTTGCAAGGGACGGCAATGTGCTGGACGCCAGCTTCGATGCGGGTTTATCCGGCCCCAGCCGCCTGCATGATCTCTTCGTCGCGCTCGAGGCGATGAGCCCCGGCGAATATGCAGCCGCCGCCGAAGGTCTCGTGGTGCGCTACGGCTTTCATCCGACACCCTTTGGGGAAGGCCTGTTCATGGCGACCGATCGCGGCCTCTGCGGCCTCGGCTTCGTCACGCCCGACACGATGACGCGCGACGAAACACTGGCCGATCTCGCCGCCAACTGGCCGCGCGCCACCTTGCGCGCCGATGCCGGCGCCACGGCGCCCTATGTCGATCGCGTCTTCCTGCCGCAGACCGCCTCTGCCCCGCTGCCGCTGCTGGTGAAGGGCACCAACCTGCAGGTGCGCGTGTGGGAAGCGCTCTTGCGCATTCCGCCCGGCGACACCGCGACCTATGGCGCCATCGCCGCCAGGATCGGCCAGCCGCGTGCGGCGCGGGCCGTCGGCAATGCCGTCGGCCACAACGCGGTGTCCTGGCTCATTCCCTGCCACCGCGTCATCCGCGGCACCGGAATCATCGGCCACTACCGCTGGGGCAGCGACCGCAAGCGCGCCATGCTGGCCTGGGAAGCCGCGCGGATCAGTGGTGAGGCGGCGGAATAGGTGTATCGGATCGGCCCCGGTATCAAGCGCGATCCCGTCCGGCGCTGGGCGTTGCCCGACCGCGTCTTCTTCGCCTGCGGCGCCTGCCACATCCTGACCTATGCCTTCCTGCAGCGGTATCCGCACGCACGCTATCGCCCGCTCTGGCTGAAGCCCGCACTCGGCTTCACGGGCAATCACATCGTTGCCACCGATGGCACCCGGGCCTTCGACTTTCATGGCCATTCAAACTGGCCTGCACTTCTCGACCATACAAAAGCCAAGGCGCGCCGCTGGTGGCCCGGCTGGGATGCCGACCTGATCGAACTGCCGCCGCGCGTGCTCGTCTCCGAAGCCGAGTCGCGCACCTATGATGGTCTCTGGCTGCGCCAGCCCGATCAATATCTCGGCGATGCCCTGGCGCGGGCAAACCGGTTTCTCGACCGGTTCCCGCCGCCGTGACGTTCGCTGTTATCCGGCTTGCATGACGAACAACGGACGGTCACGCTGACCTCGCAGCAAGCCCGGACCCGCCCGTGACCGTCCCACCCATTGCCTTCGCCTATCTTTTCGCGCTCGCGCTGATGTGGGGCTCGTCCTATGCCTTCATCAAGCTGATGGTGGAGACGATCCCGCCACTCACGGGCACGACCATGCGCATGGCGCTGGCGACGCTGATCCTGGGTGTTGTTCTCGCCGCCATTGGCGGGCGTCTGCCGCGCGACCGCAGCACGGTGGTCAAGCTGTTCGTCATCGGCACCATCGGCAGCGCCGTGCCCTTCACGCTGATTGCCTTCGCCACCGAACGGATTCCGGCGACGTCGGCGGCGATCCTCATGGCCTCGGCGCCGACGATCACGATGATCCTCGCCCATTTCACCACGCAGGATGATCGCCTGACCGTCAACAAGGTGACGGGCCTCATCATCGGCTTTCTTGGCATCGCCGTGCTGTTCGGCCCGGCGGCGCTGGGCGGCATCGGCGATTCCTTGTGGGGCATGCTGGCGGTGATCGCCGGCGCCACGCTCTATGCCTGCACCAATGTCCTGGCGCGCACCTTGCGCGGTGTCACGCCGGTTGCGGCCGGCACGGCGGCCTTCATGGGCGCGACCCTGGTGCTGGTGCCGGCTGCCTTCATCTTCGAAGATCCGGTTGGCCTTGTGCGCGACGGCAACATCTCGACCGCGTCCTGGGTCGCGCTCGCCTTCCTGACGATCTTCTCGTCGGCGTTGGCGAATGTGATCTTCTACCGGCTGGTGGCGCTGGCGGGGTCAACCTTCAGCGCCTTCAACAACTACCTGTCGCCGCCGATCGGCGTGGTGTGGGGTGTCGCGCTGCTGGGCGAGACGGTGACGTGGAATGCGGTCGCTGCGCTGGTCCTGATCCTGATCGGCATCGCCATCGCGAATTACGGCAGCCTCCGCGCAATACTGCGTCCGGCGCGGGTCAATCCTTGAAACCCAGCACGTCGTTCATGCCGTAAAGGCCGGCGGGCTTGCCCCTGGCCCACAGCGCGGCGCGCACGGCGCCGGCGGAAAAGAGCGAGCGGTCCTGGGCCTTGTGCGTGAGTTCGATGCGCTCGGCGTCGCTCGCGAACATCACCGTGTGATCGCCCACCACGCTACCGCCGCGCAACGTCGCGAAGCCGATGTCGCCCGCCTTGCGGGCTCCGGTGATGCCATCGCGCGAGCGCACGGCGACATCGTCGAGCTTCACCTTGCGTCCCGCCGCCGCAGCGCGGCCGAGCGCCAGCGCGGTGCCGGATGGCGCATCCACCTTGTGCCTGTGGTGCATCTCCAGCACCTCAAGATCGAACTCCGGCCCCAGCAGTGCGGCAACCTGCTTGGTCACCTGCAGCAGTACGTTGACGCCTACGCTCATGTTGGCGGCATAGACGATGGTGGCGGTCACGGCGGCCATGCGCAGCGCCTGTTCCTGCTCGGGCTTCAGGCCCGTGGTGCCGGCGATCAGGATCTTGCGCCGCCCGGCCGCCAGCGCGGCGTGCTTCACGGTCGCCTCCGGCGCGGTGAAGTCGATCACGGCGTCGCAGGCGTCGAACAATGCGGCAGCGTCGTCGACAATCTTCGCACCGCTTGCCGCCAGGCCGACGAGCAGGGCGGGATCCTGGCCAATGGCAGCATGGCCCGGCCGTTCCGTGCCGCCGCCGATGGCGCAGCCCGGCGTGGCGGAAATCTGCTTCAGGAGAGTCTGGCCCATGCGGCCGGCACAGCCGGCGACACCGATGCGGAGGTCCGCCATATCAAAAATTTCTGACTCGAAAAAGGAACGGGAACGGGTCCAGATTTAACACAAGGGCGCGCCGCGCTCACCCCCAACCCACAGTCAGGCTGATTCCCATGATCGATCTCTATACCGGCCGCACGCCCAACGGCATCAAGGTCTCCATCGCGCTGGAGGAGATGGGCCTGCCCTACACCGTCTATGCGCTCGACCTGATGACGAATGAGCAGAAGCTGCCCGAATTCCTGGCCATCAACCCCAATGGTCGCATTCCGGCGATCGTCGACCGGGACGAGGGCAATTTCGCCGTCTTCGAATAGGGCGCCTGCCTGATCTATCTGGCCGAAAAGACCGGCAAGCTGCTGCCGACCGACCGCAAGGGCCGCAGCCGGGTCATCCAGTGGATCATGTTCCAGATGGGTGGCATTGGCCCGATGCAGGGCCAGGCGGGCTGGTTCAAGCGCAACGCGCCGGACAATCAGGTCGGCATCGAGCGCTACATGAACGAAACCAACCGCCTTTACGGGGTTCTGGAAGCCCGGCTGGCCGAATCGCCTTTCCTGGCCGGTGCCGACTATTCCATCGCCGATATCGCCAACTATGGCTGGGTCTGGGCCTCTGACTTCTCGGGAATCGATCTCGGCCCCTTCCCTCATGTGAAGACGTGGAAGGAAACGATCGCCGCCCGCACCGCCGTGCAGAAGGGCCAGGCCATCCCGACCGACGAACAGAAGGCGCAAAACAAGGCACCTTTCGTCAAGAAATGAGCCCTTTCGACAGGAAATGCGAGAATTAGAGGAGACAGCGATGGCGGCGAAAGTGGCGGTCGTAACCGGGTCCAACCGGGGTATCGGGCGAGACGTGGTGCGCCAGCTGGCGGCCAAGGGCTATCGCGTCGTGCTGACGGCGCGGGATGCAGCAGACGGCGAAAAGGCAGCCGCCGAGCTGCGTAAGGCTGGAGGCGACATCCGGGCCCACGACCTGGACGTCCAAAGCGACGCCAGCTGCGGCGCGCTGGCGGCCTGGCTCAAGGCCGAATATGGCCAGGTCGACGTCCTCGTAAATAACGCCGGTGTGCTGCTGGAGCGTGTTTATGGCGCGGATGGCCGCGGAATTTCGGAGGATGACGGTCTGGAGGTCGATGTCGCCGTGGTGTCCCGCATCCTCGACACCAACACGCTGGGCGCACTCCGGATGATCCAGGCGGTGGCGCCGTTGATGCCGAAAGGCGGACGGATCATCAACCTGTCGTCCCGGATGGGACAGTTCGGCATGCTGGCCCCCAACATGGTCGGCTATCGCATGTCGAAAACCGCGCTGAACAGCCTGACTGCCTGCCTCGCCCCGGCCTTGGAGAAGAAGGGCATCGCCATCTACGCCATGTGTCCCGGCTGGGTGCGGACCGACATGGGCTCGCCGGCCGCCGCCAAAAGCGTCAACCAGGGCGCCGACACCGCGGTCTGGCTTGCGTCGGAAGCGGCCAATGCGAAGAGCGGCACCTTCTATACCGAACGCAAGGAAATCCCGTGGTGAACGGCTAAGTAGCCCGTTGGGCCCCTATCGGGAAACATGACAGTTTGTGTACACTTATCCCCATACGCCACCTCGCCCGCACAAGGATGATTTGCGATGGCCTCCACTGATATTCCGACGTTCAAGTTCGACATCTCCGGCCTTGGCCGTCATGCCGCCATGGCCGAGCTCACGCACGAGGATACCTCGCGCCTCAACTACAGCATGGCCTTCATGCGCCACCTGCGTGAGCAGGTCGAGCCGAAGAACAAGACGATCTTCGACAGCCGCGTCGAGCCGGCCTTCGTGAAGAAGAACGGTCGCAAGCCGAAAGACCGCCACGAAGTGCGCAAGGCGATGCTCGCCGATCCGACCTATCAGTGGTGGGCCTGCCTGCGCCGCCATCAGCAGGAACTGGGCAGCGCCAACAAGTGGCCGATGATCGAGCGCCAGGCCGAGCAGCTGATCGCCAAGGCGAAGGTCAAGAATCCGAAATACGGTTCGCTGAAGCTCGACCCGACGCTGCAGCCGCCGCGCTACCAGGCCGGCTTTGACATGCACTGGATGG
>CAXNFA010000075.1:0-6692 GCA_964201105.1 Alphaproteobacteria bacterium
CGCCGTTTTGCGTTCAGGGCCCAGTTTTGCTGCGCTTCTGAAGGATGCTGTGGAAGGTTCAGAACTTCCGCACCAGAACCACGCCGGCAACCAGCAGCAGCACGCCGGCGATGCGGCCGACATTCAGCTCATGCTGCGGCAGGCCGAACAGGCCAAAGTGATCGATCACCAGCGATCCCACGATCTGCCCCGCCATGATGCCGGCCACCAGCGTGGCGGCGCCCAGCTTCGGCGTCATGAACAGCGCGGTGAAGACGAAGAAGGATCCCATCACGCCGCCGCCGACGATCATCCACCACGGCGCCTCCGACAGGCGCGCCGGTGTCGGGAAGGGCGCGCGCAGCGCTGCCGTCATGGCGATCAGCACCACCAGGCCGACGCCAAAATTCATCACCGCCGCGCCCAGCGGGTGGCCCACCGAGCGGCCAAGCTGCGCGTTGAGCGACGACTGCACCGGGATCAGGGCGCCGGCGATGGCAACCTGCAGCACGAACAACCACGACAGCATGGGATGACTCCTGGATAAGACGCGGCGATGGAATCACACCCGTCGCCCGGTGGTATAGTTATCTTTCTGCTTGTCCGCTGATTGGGAGTTGTCATGCCGGCTGATTCGGGCGCCGTGCGGCGCGGCTATCTGACCGTTGATGGCCGCCAGGTTCACTACAGGATCGCGGGTGAAGGGCCGCCGCTCGTGCTGCTGCACCAGTCGCCCAAGTCGACGGCGGAGCTGGAGCCGCATCTCGCGCGCCTCGCCGCGCGTCACACCGCGATTGCCTTCGACCGTCCGGGCTATGGCGGGTCCGACCCGCTGCCCGGCGCGGCAGAGCCGACCCTGGAAGGCTATCTCGACAATCTCGTCGCGGTGATGGACCAGCTCGGCATCGGGCCGGTGCCGGTCTATGGCAGCCGCACGGGCGCGATCGAGGTGGTGGCGATGGCCAGGCATCACCCCGGCCGCTTCACCGCGGCGGTGATCGACGGCATGCCGATTTTCACGCCGGCCGCCATCGCCCGGACGATCGAGGAAAGCCTGACCTTCACGCCGAAGCCCGAGGGCGGCCACCTCGCCTGGGCGTGGAATCGCGTGCGCGACCGCTGGATCTTCTTTCCCTGGTATGAATACACGCTCGCCAACCGGCTTGACATGGACGTGCCGCCGGTCGGTGCGATCCATGACGTGTTCATGGACATCCTGCGCGCCGGGGCCTGGTATTCCACCGGGCCGAAGGCGGCGATCCGCTACGACTACATCCGCGACATCGCGGCGCTGCCAATTCCTGCGACCTATATCTCGCGTTCCAGCGACCAGCTCTTCAGTCATCTCGACAAGCTGCCGCCGCTGCCGGCCGGCTCGCGCATCGAGCGGCTGGGGCCGGACAACGACGCCTGGCTCGACCGCATCGCGGCGCTGATGGAGCCGCATCGCGGCACCGCACCGCTCGCATCGATCCCGAAGCCCGCACCCATTCCGGGCCGGATCGTGCGCGGCTATGCCGACACGCCTTTCGGCCAGGTCTTCTACCGTCTACGCCAGGATCGTGCCGGCACGCCGCTCGTGCTGCTGCATGACGCCGCGTCGTCCTCGGCGCTGATCGAACCGCTGATTGACGCGCTGGCCGCCACGCGGCCGGTCTATGCGCTGGACCTGCCGGGCAGCGGTGAAACCCGCTGGGAACGCCCCGGCCTTCCCGGAATCGATGACTATGCTGCGGTAGTCCGCGCTGCGGTCGCCGACCTTGGCCTCAAGGGCTATGACCTGCACGGGATCGGCGCCGGTGCGGCGGTGGCGGCGACGGTCGCAGCAGCGGACTCCAATGTGCGCAAGCTTGTGCTGCAGGGAGCCTTGCTGCCGGGCGATGCGCTGGCGGCGGACCTCCGCGCGAATTATGGCGCACCGCTCGTCCTTCATCAGGATGGCCGTCACCTCTTCACCAGCTGGCACATGCTGCGCGACCACCAGCTGTTCTGGCCGTGGTATCGCCGCACGGCGGAAGCGGTGCGCCGGATCGAACCGGATCTGGCCGCCGCCGCGGTTCACAACCGGCTGGTCGAGGTGTTCAAGAATCCCGATCACTGGCACGCGCTGGCGCTCGCTGCCTTCGCGGCGCCGCTGCGCAACACCCTGCCGCGCCTGCGCCAGCCCGTGCTGGTCTGCAGCGCCGAAGCGGATGTCGGTCATGCCGATCGCGCGCAGGTCGCCGCGCTTGTCACCGCCCCGCAGCAGGCCGATTTGCCCGCCAGCCCGGCGGGTGCGGCAGCGGCGGTCGCGTGTTTCCTGGGCTAAGGGTGCCTTTTTTTCACCGGCCGCATGCCATAGGCTTCGGCCCGGACTAGCAGCAGGGAATGCCATGACCGCCCGCACCGCCACCGACTGGGAAAAGACGCCAGCCATGCCTGACGGGCATTTCGTCAGTGGCCGCGTCTACACCGACGACGCCATCTATGCCGACGAGAAGGCGAAGATCTTCCGCAAGATCTGGCACCTCGCCTGCCATGAAAGCGAAGTGTCCAACGTCTACGACTTCCGCGCCACCGACTATGCCGGCATCCCGCTGGTCGTCGTGCGCGGCCGCGATGGCGTGGTGCGGACCTTCATCAACGTCTGCTCGCACCGCGGCGCCAAGATCGTCAACGAGCCTTCGGGCAACGCGAAGCGCTTCACCTGCTTCTACCACTTGTGGAGCTATGACGACCGCGGCGCCTGCATCGACATCCCGCGTGCCGACGGCTATGCTAGTTCCGGCCTGCGCAAGGAAGACGCTGGCCTGCGCGCCGTGCGCACCGAAATCCACCTCGGCCTGGTCTTCATCACGCTGGACGACGATGCCGCGCCGCTCGCCGATTTCCTCGATGGCGCACTGGCGCCCTTCGAAACGGTGCTCGGCCAGGGCAACCTCGAAGTCTTTCACTACAACAGCGCGATTCTCGATGCGAACTGGAAGGCATGGCAGGAAACCAATCTCGACATCTACCATGAGTACATGCATGTCCTGCTTCGCCGCACGCAGATGACGGCGGGCAAGATGGACGAGCGCGCCATGACCCTCCATCGCAACGCGCATGCGGGCAGTGGCGGCCTCAAGGCGGACTATGAACGCTATGCCGGCATGAAGGCGCGGCCGAAGGAACTGATGCTGCCGGGCATCGCGCCGGACGCCTTTTTCTTCGTCAACCTGTTTCCCAATGCGTCCTTGCTGGCCCGCGGCACGGTGCTGCGCATCGACACGGTGACGCCGGTCGACGCGCGCCGTTGCCTTGTGGAGTGGCGCGGACTGGCGCCCAAGGGCGAGCCGGATGCCGACCGCATCATGCGCATCAATCATCACAACCAGTATTGGGGGCCGTTTGGCCGAAACGTGCCGGAAGATGCGTTTGCGGTCGAAGCCTGCGAAAAAGGCTTTGCCGGCGGGGGCGCGGCCTTCCAGCTGATCGCGCGTGAAGAAAACATGTCGGGCCAGGACGATGGCATGCTGCGGGCCTGGTATGGGGAATGGGCGCGGCGGATGGGCCGGGCGCCTGGCGATCCCGTGCAGGGGGAGGGGGAACGGACATGAGTGTCGTCTCGAATGAACTCCGCGAACTGGTGCATCGCTCCTGCTTTGCGCTGGACCGCGAGGATTTCTCGGAATTCCTGTCCTATTGCGCCCCCGGCTTCCAGTACCGGATTTCGGCCTATAGCCCGGAAATCCGCAAGCAGATGATCTGGTTCGACCAGGACTATGGCGGGCTGGAATCGATGTTCGAAATGGTGTCGCAGCACCTGAAGCGCCTTGGCACGCTGTTCCGCCACCCGTCGATGGGCATCATCGATCGGGTCAGCGACACGGAAATGAAGATTGTGACATCCGTGCTGATCGTCGATACCGACCCGAATGGCCGCTCGAAGCTGTTTGCCGCCGCGCGCTACACCGACACGATTGATCTCAGCGGCTCCGACCCGCGCCTGACCGCGCGCTTCGTCAACCTGGAAACCCGCGACCTCGGCGTCGGCTCGCACATCCCTTTGTAAGCAGTGTCCATGAAGATTGGTGTCGACGCGCGCGGCGCGCGGTTCGAATTCGACTGCCCGGCCGACGAGCCGATCCTGTTCGCGGGCCTGCGCGCCGGGATCGCGCTGCCGCATGAATGCGGCACCGGCACCTGCGGCACCTGCAAGGCCGTGGTGGTGGATGGGGACGTCGATGAAGGCTGGGACGCCGCGCCCGGGCGCAAATTCCTCAAGGCCGGCACGCGCGAAATCCTGATGTGCCAGGCCACGGCGCGCAGCGCTTGTGAATTGCAGCTGCGCGGCAGGGCTGGCCCGTTCGAGGCCGGTGTGCCCGTGCCGGTCCACAACACCGGTCGCATCGCCGCCACCGCATGGCTCAACACAGATGTCGTGCGGCTGGAGATCGTGCCTGACGGGCCGATGCCCTTCATCGCGGGCCAGTTCATGCTGGTGCAGTGCCCCGACGTGCCGGGCCTGCGGGGCTGGTCGATGGCCAATGCGCCGGGTGACGGCTCGCTCCTTGTCTTCACCGTCAAGATGATGCCAGGCGGCAGCGTGTCCACCTGGTTGCGCGCGCAGGACCGGGCCGGCACGCCGGTGAAGCTGTTCGGTCCCATGGGCAAGGCGTATTTGCGCGACGACGACCGCGATCTGGTGCTGATAGCCGGGGGCTCGGGTCTCGCGCCCATGCTGTCGATTCTGGCCGAAGGCGCGCGCACGTCCCGTTTTGCCAACACACGGGCACACCTCTTCTTCGGCGTGCGCAAGGCAGCCGATCTCTATGGTCTGGACGATCTGGTGACGATCCGCGCCGCCCACCCCGACACGGTCTCCGTCACCGTGGCTCTGTCGGATGAAGACCCTGGCCCGGCGGCGCAGCAGCGCTATCCCGGCATCACCTTTGCCGCGGGCTTCGTCCATGCGGTCGCCGGTCCCGCCTTGCTGGGCAAGGTGGCGGACGCGACCGCGTTTCTCGCCGGTCCGCCGCCGATGGTGGACGCGGCGATGCGCATGCTTATTATGGAAGCCAAGCTTCCCCCCAACCGCATCCGCTATGACAAGTTTGTCTGATCCGCCCCTGACGACAACTCAGGTGCGAATCGCCAGGGAGTAACGATGAGCTGGACTCGTGTTTGCAGCACCGACGATGTCGCCGACGCCGGGCTGAAGGATGTCGAAATCGCCGGCACCAAGATTCTCGTCACCCGCTCCGGCGACGAATTCTTTGCCTATCCCCTGCGCTGCCCGCATCTCGACGAACCGCTGTCGACCGGCATGTGCGATGGCCAGACGCTGACCTGTTCCTTCCACCTGTGGCAGTGGAACTTGCGCAGCGGCAAGTCGACGGGCGAGGCGGAAATCGACCTGCTGAAATATCCCGTGCGCGTCAGCGGCAAGGATGTCGAGGTCGATTTCAGCCAGATCCTCGACTACGACTGAGACGCGCCGCCTACAGCACGATCTCGATGCGCGTGTTCATGCGCGCTTCGAGGTCGATGAAATGCAGGTCGTCGTCGACCACCGCCTCGCGCACCAGGATGATGAAGTCGGCGGCGTCGCCGACCGGGAATGGCGTCCAGTGCCAGGTGCCTGGGTGCAGGTTGATGCCGGCGCGGCCATCCATCCGGAAGGCCTTCACGGTATTCAGGTCTGGTAGCGTGCCAATGGCCGGATCGCTGGCCCGGCCGACGCAGATCACGCTGTCGGCGCCGCCGAGCGGCATGAAGGATTGCGTGCCCTTCAGGTGGCGTTCGAACCAGGAAAAGGCGAGTGCGCGCTTCTTCGTGCGCAGATAGCCCAGCCGCATCGTGTCGCGGCTGATCGTGGCGATGTCGCCCCAGTAGTCCAGCACATCGAAATCGTCGCGCCGCTCGCCCGGTACCGGGTCGGACATGCGGGCATGGCCGCCGTCCAGCAGCGTGTTGTTGTCGATTCGCCCCGGCGTCGGCGCCAGCACGTCGCCATAAGGGGCGAAGCTTTCCCGGGTCAGGGGTTCGGCAGTGATTGTCAGGCGGGTCGGGCTCACGGGGCACCTCTTGGCGCAGGAATCGCGGATTGGGTGATCATAGAGGGAATCACGGTATCGCGATGCAAAAGCCCCGCACTGGCGAAGGGGTATGGCCTTCGCCGCTTCTGCCCCTTCGGCCTTTTCGACCGCGAAGGTCGGGGCCATACTGAGGGTTGCTGCCGGCTGGGCGGCGATCGGGGCGCTGCCCTGCGTCCGGCCCGTCCACGGCTTCTGCTTCGACGTTACACGCGCCCTGTGGCGCGAAGGGATGAACGCATGGCTCTCGCGGCTGTTTCGCTCGACGACAAATACGTCCAGGGCTCCGGACAGGTCTACATGTCCGGCATGCAGGCGCTGGTGCGCCTGCCTATCCTGCAGCGCCAGCGCGACCTTTCCCGCGGCCTCAACACGGCGGGCTTTGTCTCCGGTTACCGCGGCTCGCCGATCGGCGGCTATGACAAGGAATTGTGGCGCGCCCGCAAATTCCTGGAGCAGCACCACATCAAGTTCCAGCCTGGCCTGAACGAAGACATCGCCGCCACGTCGGTCTGGGGCACGCAGCAGGTCGGACTGTTCGACAAACCGAAATACGATGGCGTCTTCGGCATCTGGTACGGCAAGGGACCGGGCGTCGACCGCTCGGGCGATGCCATCCGCCACGCCAACAGCGCCGGCACGTCGAAATACGGCGGC
>CAXNFA010000076.1:0-6682 GCA_964201105.1 Alphaproteobacteria bacterium
GCGCAAACCCGGCCTTGCTTGCTGCGTTGGACGATATGATTTCCCACATGCACAACCGCGAACTTTCCGCCAGCTGCGACATGTGCGTTGTGGCGGAAGCGGCTGAGTAAAGCATCCCCATGCCCACCATCCTCATCACCGGCGCCAACAAGGGGCTGGGACTTGGTTTCGCTACGCGCTTCGCCGGCGAGGGCTGGACGGTGCTCGCGTCCTGCCGCAACCCCGAGAAGGCCACGGCGCTGAAGGCGCTGGCCGAGAAACACAAAGGCAAGATCCGCATCGACGCGCTCGACGTGCTCGACCACAGGGCGATCGAGGCCTATGGCGCGGCGCTGAAGGACCAGGCGATCGATGTGCTGCTCAACAATGCCGGCATCATCGGCAAGGAGCCGCAGGAGATTGGCCAGACCGACTATGAGGACTGGGACCAGATCGTCAAAACCAATGTGTTCGGCACGACCAAGATGTGCGAGACCTTCGTCGGTCATGTGGCGAAGAGCGAGCGCAAGCTGATCGTCAACCTGACGTCCGGCACCTCGTCGATCACGCGCAAGACGGTCGGTCGCATGCCCGGCACCAAGGGCGAATACCACCTCTACAGTCCGTCCAAGACCATGCTGAACATGGTCTCGCGCTACCTCGCCTGGGAGTACAAGCCGATGGGCATCACTGTGGTGGTGCTGGGGCCAGGCTGGGTCCAGACCGACATGGGCGGGGCCGAGGCGCTGTTTACAATCGACCAGTCGATGGACAAATGCGTGCCGCTGATCAAGGGCTTCGGGTTGAAGGACGCCGGCAAGTTCATCCTGTTCGACGGCAGCGAACCGCCGTGGTAAAGGGTGCGCGATCCAACCTTGGGTTGAACACAGGACTGTGAGCATCGGCACAGCCGTCTGGGCGTTGCGTCCGGTTCCGGTGTACCCCTAACGCCTGTCGCGCAGTCATCGATCCGAGAGCCCGCCATGTGGCGCCGTGTTGCCGGCCTTGCCGCCTATGTCCTGTTCCTGCTGGCCCTGGTCGAGGGCGCCTCGGCGGCCTTCTGGCTCGGCTATGGCAAGACGCAGTTCCAGTATCAGCTGCGCACCAATCTGCCCGCTGCCATCGCGCAGTGGCCCTTCGACCAGATCGGCGAGGGCGAACACGCGGTCTATGACGCCGAGCTTGGCTGGCTGCCGGGTGCCCATCACCCCGAGATCGACGCGCGGGGCGCCCGCCATCACAGCCTGGACAGCGGCACCCGCGAGCCGGAGGCCATCGCCTTCGGCGATTCCTTTGTCTTCGGCGAGCAGGTGGGACCGGACGAAAGCTTTCCCTATTTCCTGAGCCGGCAGCTGCGCGCGACGGCGCGCAATTATGGCGTCGGTGGCTTCGGCCCCGACCAGGCCTTGCTGCGGCTGGAGCGCGAGCTGGCGAACGGCACGCATGCGCCCGTCGTGGTGCTGGGCATGCCGAGCGAGAATATCGCGCGCATCGTCGGCATCTTCTTCCGCAACTATGTGCCGACGGCGAGCCCGCTGGCCGTGAAGCCGCTGTTCATCCACGGACCCGAGCAGTGGGAGCTCGTGAACAGCCTGCCGCCTGCGCTGCATTCGCCCGACGACCTGCAGGTGCCGCTGACCGTGGCCCAGCAGTTCGACCTCTGGCACGCGCAGAATGCACGCCGCCCCGCCGTGCAATTCCCCTATACCGGCACCACGCTGGCGGCCATCCGCTTCTTCGCCCGCGACGTGCTGGTGTGGCAGGATCTCTACCGGCAGGAGCGCGCGGTTTCGACGCTGACGCATATTCTCGACAGCTTCACCTCGCTGTCCGAGATTCACGAATTCCATCCCGTCTTCGTCATCATCCCGATGCCGGAAGACCTGCTCAACCGGCAGAAGGGCCTGGCCAGCCATTACGCGCCCTTCGTCGCCGCCCTGCGCGAGCGGATGGGGTCACGCCTGACGGTGGTGGATGTGATGGAAACGCTGGCGCCGGAAGATGACGCGCGCTTCCATGTCGCGCCCTTCCAGGGCCATGCCTCGGCCTTTGGCAACAGCGTGGTGGCCGAAGCGCTCTACCGCCAGTGGCCGCTGCGCCAGCGCTTCATCCAAATGCCGGCCGGCGATCCGACGCCGCGATCCTAGCTTCCAGCCAGCGGCCGGTGCGCAGCAGCCGCGCATCGTCGCGCGGGGCGGCGATGAGCTGCATCCCGAGCGGCATGCCGCTCTTCGGCTCGCGCGTCGGCAAGGTCAGCGCCGGGGTGCCGCAGAGCGTCCAGGTGCCGCAGAAAAGCGGGTCGCCGGTCGTTTCGAGCGAAGCCGGCGCGATGCCGATGGCGGCCGGCGTCAGCAGCGCGTCGTAGCGGTCGAACAGGCCCGCGAGATGGGCGAGGTAGCGATCGCGCGCGGCGGCTGCCGCGTGATAGGCCACCGCCGTGTGGCTTTCGCCCGACGCCAGCACCGTCTGCAGGCGCTGGCTGACCTTTAAACGGTCTTCGGCGCTGAGGAAGCGGAAATTCCAGGCGATGTCGGCCTCGCACAGGGTCTTGTGGTGATCCATCGCGGCGGCGAAATCGTCTGGCAATTCAACATCTTCCGCGATCACTCCGGGCAGGCTTGCGACCGCTTCCAGCGCGGCCCTTGTCTCCGCATCGGCGCGGTTCCAGAAGGGGGTGCGCACAAGGGCGAAGCGCGGCACGCGCGGCGGCTCGGTCATCGCCGTGGCGTGCAGGCGGCTTGGCCCCCGGGGGAAGGACGCGGCATCGGCGGCGTCGAATCCGCCGATCGCGTCGGTCAGTAGCGCCACGTCTTCCACGCTGCGCGCGAAACTTCCCATATGATTCAAGAGGTTGGACTGCGCCAGCACGCCGCTGCGCGAAATCAGCCCGAGGCTCGGCTTGAAGCCAACGACGCCGCAAAAGGCGGCCGGACGGATCACCGATCCCGTCACCTGCGTGCCCACCGCCAGCGGCACCATGCCGGCCGCCACGGCGGCCGCCGAGCCGGAGGACGAACCGCCCGGGGTGTGAGCCGGGTTCCACGGGTTGCGGGTCTTGCCGGGCCGGTAGGTGGCGAGCTCCGTGGTCACGGTCTTGCCCATCACCACCACCCCGCCCGAGCGCAATTGCCGTGTAATATCAGCATCTTGCGCAGGCTGACGGCCGGCGTGGAGGGGGGTGCCGTTCTCGGTCGGCATGTCGGCGGTGTCGATGACGTCCTTGAGGCCGACGGGGACGCCGTGGAGGGGGCCGCGCGGGGGGCTGCGGTCGGCGGCGCGGGCAGCTGCGAGGGCCTGGTCGGGGTCGAGCCAGGCCCAGGCCTGAACGGCCGATTCCCGCACTTCCGTGCGCTCGAGGCAGGCGCGCATCAGCGCTTCGGCGGTCAATGTGCCGGCGGCAATGCGGCGCGCGGCTTCCGCCGCGCTGAGTTGGTGGGGCGCCATGGATCCTCCCTGAGAGGCGAAATTAGGGGTGCAAAGGCGGGGGTAAAGTCAACGAAAAGGGCCCAAAGCACGGCAAAACCCGGCAAACCGGGGCAATTTCCGGCGAGAATCCGAAACCCAACTACCACCATGACGGGAATCACCTGAAGCCAACACTCGTAAAAGAGGCGCAGCCCCTGTTCGACGCATCTTTCCCATGGTCTCGTAAGCAGGATGTAATACCGCGTATTTATCGTGCTGCGTTGCAGCATCCCTCCTTGACGCGCGCGGCAACAGGGAGCATCTAAAGAGCGACACTTAGCTTGCCTAAGTATTGCCGCCGGGCCACGGGGGTTCGCGCGGGCGGGGGAGTTGATATGGCGGACTTTGAGCGAAAGCCGCGCCGCGTGTGGCGCACCCTTCTGATCGTTGCCGGCCTTGTCGTGGTCGTCGGGGTGGCTTTCGTCGCCTTCAGTCCGAACGGCGACAGCAAGCAGCCCGAGACCGCGGCCGCCCCGGCCGCGCCGCCGGCGCTGGAAATCCTGCCCGAGGAAACCGTGGTGCTGCAGCCGCGCGACCTGACGCGCGCCGTGCGCATCACCGGTTCGCTGGCGCCCGTCACCCAGTCGATCGTCAAGAGCGAGGTGGCCGCCCAGGTGCGCGAGGTGCTCGTGCGCGAGGGCGAGGTGGTGAAGAAGGGCCAGGTGATCGCCCGGCTCGACACCGCCGACCTGCAGCAGAAGCTGAACGAACGCAGCTCGGCCCTGCGCGCGTCCGAGGCGCAGCTGGAAATGGCGAACACCACGCTGAACAACTCCAACGCGCTGCTCTCGCGCCGCGTCGTGTCTCCCGTCGCCAACGAGCAGGCGCAGAGCCAGCACCGCGTTGCCGCCGCCAACGTGGAAGCATCGCGCGCCCAGGTTGCCCAGGCCCGCAAGGCGCTGGCCGAGGCCAACATCGTGGCCCCCATCGGCGGCATCATCGGCACGCGCGCCGTCAATGGCGGCGACCGCGTCGGCATCGATGGTCGCATCGTCTCGATCGTCGACCTGTCGGTGCTGGAATTCCAGGCCGCCGTGCCGGCCAGCGACATTCCGCAGGTCCAGCTCGGCCAGACGGTGGAATTCCGGGTCGAGGGCTTTGGCGAACGGCAATTCACCGGCACCGTCTCGCGCATCAACCCGACCGCGAGCGAAGGCTCACGCAGCTTCCTGATCTTCATCCGCGTTGCCAACAGCGACCTGATCTTGCGCGGCGGCATGTATGCCAACGGCGACCTCGTCATCTGGCAGCGCCCGCAAGTGCTGGCGGTGCCGACCGGCGCCGTGCGCGGCAGCGGCGCTGAGGCCTATGTCTACAAGATCGCCGGCGAGACAATCGTGCGCCAGAAGGTGACCACCGGCACCGACGTGCCGGCCCAGGGCATCGTCGAGGTGACCGAAGGCCTTGTTGCCGGCGACCGCGTGATCATCGCACCGCTGACTGGCCTGACCGACGGCAGCCGCGTCAAGATCGCGGCCCGCTAACCAACCGCCGAAACCACATCCACCGCGGCGGCAGCCGCACGACCACGAGACCGGACCCGCAGCATGTTCCTCACGCGCATCAGCGTCGGCAACCCGGTCTTCGCGACCATGATGATGATCGCCCTGGTGGTCATCGGCCTGTTCTCCTACCGCGGCCTCGCGGTGGATCAATTCCCCGAGATCGACTTTCCCATCGTCATCGTGCAGACGGCCTATCCGGGCGCATCGCCGGAAACGGTGGAAACCGATGTCACGCGCAAGATCGAAGACGCGGTCAACACCGTCAACGGCATCAACAAGCTGAATTCGCGATCCTATGAGGGCCGCTCGGTCGTCATCATCGAGTTCAACCTGAGTGTCGATGGCGGCGTCGCCGCGCAGGACGTTCGCGAAAAGGTCTCGGCCATCCGCGCCAACTTCCGCGACGAAGTGAAAGAGCCGGAAATCACCCGCTTCAAGCCGGACGAGCAGCCCATCGTCTCCATCGCTGTCAAATCCGAGCAACGGCCGCTGCGCGAGCTCACCACGCTGGCCGACCAGGTCATCGTCAAGCGCCTCCAGAATGTGCAGGGCGTCGGCGCGGCCACGGTGGTCGGCGGCGTCAAGCGCCAGATCAACATCTTCCTGAAGCCGACCGAAATGCAGTCGCTGCAGATCGGCATCGACCAGATCATCAACACGGTGAAGGCCGAGAATCAGGATGTGCCGGCGGGCAGCCTGGTGCGCGGCGTGTCCGACACGCAGGTGCAGGTCGAGGGACGGATGACCGATCCGTCCGGTTTCCGCCGACTGATCGTTACCACGCGCAACGGCGTTCCGATCTACCTGTCCCAGGTTGCCGACATTGTCGACGGGCAGGAAGAACTGGAAAGCACGGCCCTGTTCAACGGTGAACGCGCTCTGGCCATCGACGTCATCAAGACGCAAGGGTCGAACACCATTGCGGTGGCCGATGGCCTGATCAAGGTTGTCGATGCGCTGCAGAAATCGCTGCCGCCGGACGTCAAGCTGACGGTGCTACGCGATTCATCGCAGGGCATCCGCAACTCGGTCGCGAATGTGCAGTCGACGATGATCGAAGGCGGCCTGCTGACGGTGATGATCGTCTTTCTGTTCCTGGGCTCATGGCGCTCGACGGTAATCACCGGCCTGACGCTGCCGATCTCGGTCATCGGCACCTTTGCCGCGATCGCCGCTTTCGACTTCACCATCAATGCGCTGACCCTGATGGCGCTATCGCTGTCGATCGGCATCCTGATCGACGACGCCATCGTGGTACGCGAGAACATCATGCGCCATCTTGCGATGGGCAAGAGCCACCGCGAGGCCGCGCTGGAGGGTACGCGGGAAATCGGCCTGCCTGTGCTGGCGACGACGCTGTCGATCATCGCGGTGTTCCTGCCGGTTGCCTTCATGGACGGCATCATCGGCCGCTTCTTCTTCCAGTTCGGCGTGACGGTCGCGGTCGCGGTGATTATCTCGCTGTTCGTCAGCTTCACGCTGGACCCTATGCTGTCGTCGATCTGGTACGACCCGGCGGCGCATGGCCCGCGCAAGGGCCTCCAGGGCCGCATCGCCAACGCCGCCGACTGGATGACAGGCGGCCTGGCGCGCTTCTATCGCCGCATCCTGGCGTGGAGCCTGCGCAACCGCATTCTCGTCCTGGTCTCCGTCCTCGTCATCTTCTTCGCGAGCTTCCGCCTGGTGCCGCTGATCGGCGCCGAATTCCTGCCACCGTCCGATCTGGGCGATGT
>CAXNFA010000077.1:0-6666 GCA_964201105.1 Alphaproteobacteria bacterium
GTCAGGCCATAGACCTCGAACAACCCGCACGGAAATGACGCCACCACTGCTTCCTTCACCGGCTGGCGCATCGAAGAGCCCGCGGTGGTGAGTGAGCGCAGGGTGGAGAGATCGCGCGGCGCCTGCTTCTGTACGGCGAGCAGGTCTTCGAACTGCGTCGGCACCATGATCGTGTGCGAACCGCGCCAACGCTCGACCAGCGCCGCGAAGTCCGCCCCGTTCCAACGCGGCATGATCACCATGGTACCACCGACGAACAGTGCACAGAGCGCCAGCGTCCAGGCCGTATTGGAATGCATCGGCGTGGTGATGACCACCACCGCCGCGCTGTCATAGCGCAGCTCCGCGCTCATGATCATGGCATGGTTGAGACGGCATTGCTGCGTCAACGCGATACCCTTGGGCACACCTGTGGTACCCGACGAATAGATCAGGCAGGCGACATCCTGTGGCTGATGCGCCGCGGGTGGCACGGCTTCCGCACTAGCCAGCCAGTCATCCCAGGTCCGCGCGCCGTCGGCGGCACCGTCCAGCGCCACGCGGGGGATCGCAGTCCCCGCGAGCTTACCGAGATAGGCGCCACTTGCCAGCACCAGCCGGGCGCCGGAATCGGCCACCATCGGCGCCAGCGTCTCTGCGCTCGCCATCGTCGGCAGCGCCGCCACCGTGGCGCCGCTGCGCAGGCAACCAAAGTATGCAACCACCGCCTCCGCCGAACTGTCGGTCAGCAAGCCCACCGTGCTGCCGCGTCCGCAGCCGTCGCGCAGCAATGCGCCGGCGACACGCCCTGTCGCCTCGTCGAAGTCGCACCAGGACAGTACCGTTTCGCGGCAGATCAGGCAGGGCTTGTCGGGATGCGCCTGAGCGTGGCGCGCGGCGTATTGCGCGATGAAGAGCTGGGGCGGGTCGAACATGCCAGCATGGTTGTCGATCCGACGCCCTTTCGCCACGGGAATTCGCATCGAAACGCCAGACGCATCACCACTTCGGCATTCCTTCGACCCCTAAAGGCTCAGAATCGAGTCGCCCACCTCGCATTCTGCATACTAAAATTGGCCTTCGCGCTGATCCGACGGATCAGAACAAAAGGGGACGCTCGATGACGCCGGTTTCTATCCGTATTGCCATGCTGGCCGCAGCCGCACTCGGTTGCGCCACCGCCCTGCCCGCTCAGGCGCAGGACGCCAAGGATACGTTGCGCATTGCCATGTATGCGACGTCGACACGCGCGGTCATGTTTATGGCACCACGTTCACCTCGCCCGCGATGTTCTGGTGGGAAGCCGTTTATGACCCCTTCGTCCGCATCGATGACAAGGGTCAGCCGCAGCCGATGGCCATCGAGAAGTGGGAGGTCGTGAACCCGACCACCTGGCGCGTCACCTTCAAGAAGGACATCGCCTTCGGCAACGGCCGCACCAACGACGCGGCCAATATCGTGCAGGTCTTCGACTACCTGCACACCGATGTCGGCAAGACCGCAGGCATCATGCGCAATTTTGCCGTCACCAGTTACAAGGCAATTGATTCGCACACGGTTGAATTCGTCACGCCCAAGGCGGACCCTCTTCTGGTGCCCAAATTTGGCGCCTTCTACCTCGCCGACATGAAGGCCTTCCATGAAATGGGCGTAGAAGCCTTTTCGTCGAAGCCCGTGACATCCGGCCCCTATCGCGTGGTGAGCTGGAACGACAATGAAATGGTCGCCGTGCCCAACCCAACCAGCTGGCGGCGGGGCAAGGTTCCCAATCTGCGCATCACCTCGGTGCCGGAACCAGCGTCGCGCATCGCGGCGCTGGAATCTGGCCAGACAGACATCATCTATTTCTCCGGTCCGGACGACATTCCGCGCATCCGCGCCGCCGGTCATACCGCAGTAATCGATCCCGCACCCTATGTTGCCGCGGTCGCGCTCTTCACCGAGGACTTCCCCAATAAGTTCAACAAGAACGGCAAGACACCACTGGCCGACAAGCGCCTGCGCCAGGCCTTCAACTACGCCGTCAACCGCGAATCGATGACAAAAGAATATCTGAAGGGCATCACCCAGATGTCCGGCCAGCCGGCAACGCCCTCCACCTTCGGCTACAATCCCGACGTGAAGCCCTATCCCTATGATCCGGCAAAGGCGAAGCAGCTATTGGCGGAAGCGGGCTATCCCAACGGGCTCGAAGTGCTGATGGAAACCCAGACAGGCAATTTCGTCGGCGGCAGCGAGATCGTGCAGATCGTCGCGGCTGACCTCGCCAGGGTTGGCGTCAAGGTGACGGTGCAGCCGATGATCCAGGCGGAGTTCGGCAACAAGCTGCGCAATCGGAAATGGGAGGGCATGATGTCGAGCATATCGATGTTCCTGGCTCCGCCCATGGATCCCGCGCCGGTCTTTGCCATGTATGGCTGCGACCTTTCCTTCAGCTACACCTGCATCGAGGAACTGAATCCGCTGCTTGCCCAGTCAGGCGCCGAGATGGACCGCGCCAAGCGCGAGGTTCTCCTCAAGCAACTGATGAAACAGTCCCATGACGAAGCCCTTGGTCTTTTCTTGTTCGATGGTGTCGACATCACCGGCGTGGCCAAGCGCGTGAAGGGCTTCAAGAACTGGAATCGCGCGGTACTCTACGAAGGCATCAGCATCGACGGCTGAGCCAGCCAACACCGCAATTGTGATGGGCCGGCGTCTTCCCGACGCCGGCCTTCCGTTCTTAGGATAGCCCCGTGAAACTCTATTACGCCCCCGCTTCGCCTTACGTGCGTAAGGTCATGATCCTGCTGCACGAGACAGGGCTTGAGCCCAAGGTTGAGCTCCTGTCATCGGCAACGACGCCGATGAAGTCGGACACGGCACTGCGCAGGTCAAACCCGTTGACCAAGCTGCCGGCCCTGATCCTCGACTCAGGCGAGACGCTCTATGACAGCCGGGTGATCTGCGAATACCTGGACACCACCTATGCCAGCGGCCGTTTTTTCCCCGCCGACCCGGCTCCGCGCTGGGCCGCGCTGCGCCGCCAGTCTCTGGCCGATGGCCTGCTCGATGCCGGCCTTATTGTGCGCTACGAGACCAAGATGCGGCCGCCTGAGAAGCTATGGGAAGAATGGCGCAGCGGCCAATGGGCCAAGGTGACCGAGGCCGCAACCGAGATGGAGCGCGAGGCGCCGAAATTTGGCGACACTTTCGATATCGGCACCATCGCCATCGCCTGCGCGCTTGGGTATCTCGATTTCCGCTACCCGGAATTCGACTGGCGCGACGACAGGCCTACGCTCGCCGCCTGGTTCGTGGATTTCTCGAAACGCCCGTCACTGCAGAAGACGGTGCCCACGCTGCAACCGGCGGCGCGCTGAACAGACGCACTTGCGCGGCCTCACCCGTCCTCTATTCTCGCAGCGGGACCGGCTACAAGGCCGACAATCACGAAAAGCGCCAACGGCCTGTGCTGCGGCTTTGGCCAGATGGAACCGCCGTCCGCTTTTCCCGCACGGGAGACCGTCTTGACTGCAGGGCCGACGCCTTACCCCCACCTGTTCTCGCCCATCAAGCTGGGGCCGTGCGAACTGCGCCATCGCGCCGTCATCCCCGGCCATTCGATGATGATGTCGTCCTTCGAACCCGGCGTGTCCGACCGCCTGCATGCCTATATGCTGCGCCGCGCGCAGGGTGGCGCGGCGCTGGTCGGCATCGAATCGGCGCCCGTCCACGAATCGAGCGTGAACTTCAGCGCCGCCAACGTCTTTTCCGACGACGCCGTCCCGTCCCTGCGGCGGCTGGCCGACGCCGTGCACAAGGCCGGATCCAAGCTGTCGATCATCCTCTGGCATGGTGGTCACAACATCTCGCACCGCTATGGCGCCGGCCACGCCGTGGCGCCGTCGATGATCCCGGGTCCGCGCTCGCGCGAGACGCCCAAGGTGCTCACCCGGCGCGAGATCGCCGAACTGGTGAAGGCCTATGGCGCCGCCGCGCGGCGCTGCCGCGAAGCCGGCCTTGACGTGCTCGAGGTGCAGACCGCCACCGACTATCTGCTCGGCCAGTTCATGTCGCCCCGCCTCAACTGGCGCAGCGACGAATATGGCGGGTCGCTCGAGAACCGCATGCGCATCGTGTGCGCGGTGCTGGAAGCGGTGCGCGAGGCGGCGGGGCAGGATATCGCCGTGGGCGTGCGCACCTCGGTCGCGCATCACATTCCAGGCGACCCGCACGACTATGACATCGCGGATTCGTTGCCCTGCATGACCTATCTCGACCAGCGCGGCTTGCTCGATTACGTCAGCCTGATCACCGGATCGCACTGGTCCTTCCCGCAGACCATTCCGCCGATGACCATGCCGCGCGCCGGGCTGGCGGAAACCGCCGCCCTGTTCAAGGCCGCGCTGTCGGTGCCGGTGACGGTGGCCGGCAAGATCCGCACCGCGGCCGAGGCAGAGGCCATCCTCGCCTCCGGCCAGGCCGACGTGATCGCCATGGCGCGCACCTGGATCGCCGAGCCGGACTGGATGCGCAAGCTGGAGAGCAACCGCGAGGCGGAGATCCGCCCCTGCATGAGCTGCAACCTCGGCTGCATCGGCTTTGTCGCCCGGCGCCTGCCCGGCACCTGCGTGCTCAACCCCGTGACGGGGCGCGAGGGCACAACGCCGCCCATGGTCACGGCGACGACGCCGAAGCGCATCGCGGTAATCGGCGCCGGCCCCGCCGGCATGGAAACTGCGCGCCTGTCGGCCGAACGCGGCCATGTCGTAACGCTGTATGAGGCGAGCGATCGCCTGGGTGGTCAGATGTACCTTGCCGCCCATGCGCCGAACCGCGGCGAGATGCAGCCTGCCCTCCAGTGGTGGGCGCGCGAATTGCAGCGCCTGGGCGTGACGATAATACTCAACCGCGCCATCGGACTCGATGAAAAGGTCGATGCCGATGTTGTCATCTGGGCGGTGGGAGCGGAGCCCGCCATCACACAAGTCTGGCGCATCCGCCCCTACCTGCCCGATGGCATTCCCGGCACCGACGGCCTGATGCATGGCCGGGATGTGTTGCGCGGGGCCGCCACGGCCCACGGTAAGGTACTGATCATCGACGAAGAAGGCGGCTGGCCTGTCGTGTCGCTGGCGGAAACGCTTCAGGCCGACCCCCGCGTCACCAGCGTCACGGTCACCACGCCGGAGGCAGCGCTGGGCGGCCCCGAACTCGACATGACGGGCGACAGCGCGCTCGTGGTGCCGCGCACCCGCGCCAACGGCATTGTCACGTGCAGCGGCACGCTGGTGACGGCGGTGGAAAACGGCATGGCGACGCTCGACAACGGCGAGCGCATCGGCCCCTTCGACACGATCATCCTGTCGACCGGCACCCGCCCGCGCGCCACGCCGGAGGACTCGCTTGCGATCGGCGACTGCCTGGCGCCGCGCGGCATCTACGGCGCCACCAACGACGCCGAGCGCATCACGCAAACTCTGTAGTCAGCCAGCGGGCACGAAAGCGCCCGGCGGAATCAGGCGCGGCTCGACATAGGCGATGTGCAGCGCATCGAGCATCGCCCATAGAATGTCGCATTTCGCGCGCAACACGGCGAGCACCGCTTCCTGTTGCTCGACCGTGCGGGCGTGTTCCTTCACATAGGCGAGCGCAAACTCGGCATCTTCGGGTGCCTGGTTCAGGCGCGGCTTGAAATAGGCCAGCGTGTCCTCGGTGATGAAGTCGTAGTTGCGCAGCATGCCGCCGACGCGCTCTGAGATGATCGCGGGCGAGAACAGTTCCGTCAGGCAGGACGCGATGCCTTCCAGGATCGAACGGTCGCGCACCAGCCCGATATAGGAATCCACAGCAAAGCGCGTGATCGGAAGCAGCCCGTCCGTCGAAACGACATAATCGCGGTCGAGCCCCAGGCCGTCGGTCAGCCGCAGCCAGCGTTCGATGCCGCCTGTTTCCGGCCCGTCCCCGTCATGGTCGTGCAACCGCTTGCGCCAGGCGCGGCGCAGGTCGGGTGTCGGCAGCCGCGCGATCAGGGTGGCGTCCTTCGCCGGTATGCGCGCCTGGTAGTAGTAGCGGTTGAGCGCCCAGGCCTGAAGTTGGCCACGGTTCAGCTTGCCCTGATACATCAGCTTGTGCAGCGGATGGTTGGAGTGATAGCGCTCGGCGCCGATCTGCCGCAGCGCGGCCTCCAGCTGGTCGGGGGACAACAGGCGCGCCGTCATACTACGATCTCCATTCCGTCATAAGCCACGTCCCAGCCCGCCGCCACAACCGCCGCGCGTTCGGGCGAATCGTCGAGCAGGATGGGATTCGAGTTGTTGATATGGATCAGCACCTTGCGCCGCACGTCGATGGCGCGGAAGGCTTCCAGCGTGCCCTGCGGCCCGCTGACGCTCATATGCCCCATGCGCAGGCCGGTCTTGCTGCCGATGCCGGCGCGGATCATCTCGTCGTCGGCCCACAGCGTCGCATCGAACAGCACGAGGTCAGCGCCGTGCAGGCGCGCGGCCAGCGACGGAGTCATGCCGGCGCAGCTCGGGATGAAGAAGATGCGGCGCGTACCATCGCCGATGCAGGCTGCCACCGTTTCCTCGCCCTCGACGATCGCCGGCGCGCGCCCCGCTTGCTCGAGATACAGCGGCACCTTGCCGGGCACCGGGAAAAGTTCGAGGGTCAGCCCGCTCGCTGTCCCGTCGGGCAAGGCCA
>CAXNFA010000078.1:0-6638 GCA_964201105.1 Alphaproteobacteria bacterium
AGGCATCCGCAACGCCCATCGCCGAGATGGCGCCGCGCTGACGCGCTTCATGGCCTGGCTCGATGCCGCATCAAAGACTGGCAAGGTGAGCGAGATCGCCGCTGCTGCTCGCTTGCAGGCGATGCGCGAGGACAATGACCTGTTCAAGCGCCTCTCCTTTCCCACCATCGCGGGATCGGGCGGCAACGGTGCCATTGTCCATTATCGCGCGACGGAGGAAACGAACCGCGAGTTCCAGGGCGGCGAATTGTTCCTGGTCGATTCCGGCGCGCAATATCTCGATGGCACGACCGACGTAACGCGCACCATTGCCATCGGCACACCCAGCGCTGAGCAGCGTGACCGCTTCACCCGCGTGCTCAAGGGGCATATCGCGCTCGCCATGGCACGCTTTCCGAAGGGCACATCGGGCTCACAGCTCGACGCACTGGCGCGTATGCCGCTGTGGCAGGCGGGCCTGGACTTCGACCACGGCACCGGCCATGGCGTCGGTGCCTATCTCAACGTGCATGAAGGCCCGCACCGCATTTCCAAGATGCCGAACCGCGAAGCGCTGCGCCCCGGCATGGTGGTGTCGAACGAGCCTGGCTATTACAAGACCGGGGAATACGGCATCCGCATCGAGAATCTGGTTGCCGTGCGCGAGGCCGGGAGCCTGGATGGCGCCGAACGCCCCACGCTGGAATTTGAAACGCTGACGCTGGCGCCCATCGACCGCAACCTGGTGGAACCGTCGCTGCTGAGCGATGACGAACTGGACTGGTTCAACGACTACCACGCCCGCGTGCGGGCGGCGGTGGCGCCGCAGGTGGATGCGGACACGAAGCGGTGGCTGGAGAACGCCACGGCACCGGTGACGCGGGCCTGAGCTCAGGCGATCAGCGCCTTCCATTCCTCTTCGGTGAGAACGGCGACGCCGAGTTCGGCGGCCTTCTTCAACTTGGAACCTGCGTCGGCGCCAGCGACCACATAGTCGGTCTTCTTCGACACCGACCCCGCCACCTTGGCGCCCAGCGCCTCGGCCTGAGCCTTGGCTTCGTCCCGGCTCATCGTTTCCAGACTACCGGTGAAGACCACGGTCTTGCCGGCGATCGAGGTGTCGCTGCGCACGGCGGCGGCGGGCTGAATGTCGAGTTCGCGGATCAGGTCTTCGACCACGGCGCGATTGTGGTCTTCGGCAAAGAAATCGACCACCGCGCCCGCAAGCGTGTCGCCGACGCCGTCATGGGCCAGCAGGTCGGCATAAGCCTCGCCATCGAGATCCTGGGCCTTCTCCATCGCCGCCAGAAAGGCCTCCGGCGTGCCATAGGCGCGGGCGAGCATCTTGGCCGTGGCTTCGCCGACATGGCGGATACCCAGGCCGAAAAGGAAGCGGTGGAATTCGATGGCGCGGCGCGCCTCGATGGCGGCGAAAAGCTTGGCGGCGGATATTTTGCCCCAGCCCTCCCGCTCCTCCAGTTTCGGCCCGGTCTTCCCGTCCTGCGCCTGCAGACGAAAGATATCGCCGGGCTGGCGCACAAGGCCGGCATCCCAGAAAGCCTGGATCTGCTTTTCGCCCAGCCCCTCGATATCGAAGGCGTTGCGCGACACGAAATGGCGCAGCCGCTCGACCGCCTGGGCCGGGCAGATCAACCCGCCCGTGCAACGCTTCACCTTCTCGCGCTCGCCGGTCTTTTCATCGACGACCTCGCGCACGGCGCTGCTGCCGCAGGCGGGGCAGACTTCCGGGAAGACGAAGGGAGCACTGCCGGGCGGGCGCTTGTCCATGACCACGCCGACAATTTGCGGAATGACGTCACCGGCCCGCTGCACAATGACCATGTCGCCCACGCGGACGTCCTTGCGGGCGATCTCCTCCTCGTTGTGCAGCGTCGCGTTGGTGACGACGACACCACCGACCGTGACGGGCTCCAGCTTCGCCACTGGCGTCAGCGAGCCGGTGCGGCCTACCTGAATCTCGATATCGCGCAAGATCGTCTGAGCCTGTTCGGGCGGGAACTTGTGGGCGATGGCCCAGCGCGGGCTGCGCGTGACGAAGCCGAGGCGTTCCTGCCAGTCAAGGCGATCCACCTTGTAGACGACACCATCGATATCGAAGGGCAGGCTACCGCGCTGCGCTTCAATATTGCGGTAGTAGGCGAGGATTTCGTCGACAGTGAGCGCCAGCACAGCGGGCTCGTTCAGCTCGAAGCCGAAGCTCTTCAGGCGCTGGCGGCTTTCCCACTGGGTCGTGCCGAGCGGCTCCGAAAATTCGCCCCAGGTGTAGCCGAAGAAGCGCAACGGCCGGCTCGCGGTCACGGATGGGTCGAGCTGGCGCAGTGACCCCGCGGCCGTGTTGCGGGGATTTGCATAGACCGGCTTGCCCGCCGCGACCTGCGCCTTGTTGAGCGTCAGAAAATCGTCGCGCTGCAGGTAGATTTCGCCGCGCACTTCCAGCACGTCGGGGACTTTGGGACCTTTGAGCACCTTGGGAATAAAGCGGTCGCTGATGGTGCGGATATTGGCGGTGACGTCTTCGCCCTCCGTGCCGTCGCCGCGTGTGGCGCCCTGCACAAACCGGCCTTTTTCGTACCGGAGCGAGGCCGAGAGTCCATCGATCTTTGGCTCCGCCACCATCGCGATCGTCTCATCGTCGCCAAGGCGCAGGAAACGGCGCACGCGCGCAACAAATTCAACGATCTCATCATCTTCGAAGGCATTGCCCAGCGAGAGCATGGGCTTGCGATGCTCAACCTTCGCGAAGCCGGCCGCCGGGGCGATTCCAACGCGACTGCTCGGGCTGTCGTCCCGGCGGAGTTCTGGAAATTGCGCTTCGAGTTCGCTGTTGCGGCGGACCAGCGCATCATACTCGGCGTCACTGATCGTCGGCGCGTCTTCGGCGTGATAACGACGGTCGTGTTCGGCGATCTCTGCCGCAAGACGGGCAAGTTCCGCGGCGGCCTGTTCTCTCAGGAACGGATCGGCTTTCTTCGGCTTGCGCGTCATGCCGCCGAGGATTTCATCAGGCTGTCGGCCGCCGCACGCGCTTCCTCCGTTACCTTGCTGCCGGCCAGCATGCGGGCGATTTCCTCGCGCCGCTCGGCCGGGGCGAGTTCGATCACGTCGGCCACCACTTCCTTCTTGCCCGCACCGGCCTCGCCCTTGGCGATGCGCCAGTGGTGGGTGCCGCGCGCCGCGACCTGCGGCGAATGCGTCACCACCAGCACCTGCACATCGGCAGCCAGGCGCGCGAGGCGTTCGCCAATGGCAGCTGCGGTCGCACCGCCCACGCCGGAATCCGCTTCGTCGAAGACCAGCGTGCCGGCTGTACCCTTGCCGGCAAGCACCACCTGCAACGCCAGCATGAAGCGCGAGAGTTCGCCCCCCGAGGCCACCTTGGCCAGCGGTGCGAAGGGCTGGCCCGGGTTGGTGGCGGCCTCGAATTGCACGCGGTCCAGGCCATCGCGCGTCCAGCCATTTTCGTCCGCCACCGAGTCGACAGCCGTTCGGAAACGCGCCTTTTCCAGCTTGAGGGGACCGAGTTCCTTCGCCACCGCCTTGTCGAGCTTGCCGGCCGACGCCTTGCGCGCCGTGCTGAGTTCCTCCGCCGCCGCATGATAGGCCACGCGTGTGGCCTTGACGGCCTTCTGCAAGGCGGCAAGCTGTTTCGAGCCTGTGTCGATCAGCGCCAGCCGTGCCGCCATGTCGTCACGCAGAGCCGGCAATTCATCGACCGCGCGGTGATGCTTGCGTGCTAGCGCACGCAGGGCGAAAAGGCGTTCTTCCGATTGCTCGAGACGGCGTGGATCGACATCAAGGTCGCGCCGTGCACGCTCTAGCGCGGCCACCGCCTCGCCTGCCTCGGTCGAGGCCCGTTGCACCGCCTGAATCACAGAGTCGAGGCGGCCAGCGGCCTGCGCCGCCACGCGCAGCAACGTGCGTTCGGCCACGCGCAATCGCGATTCGATGCCGTCGCGCGCATTGAGTGAGGAATCGGCTTCCTTCAGGGCTTCGGCGATGCGTTCGCCGTGACGCAGCAACTCGCGTTCGCCGGCGAGCGCGGCTTCTTCCCCCGGCTTGGGGTCGACCTGCGCAAATTCCTCGAGCGCGTGACGCAGGTAGTCTTCATCCGCGCCGGCCTTCTTCACGGCTTCTTCGGCCGCTGCCAGATCGCGGCGCGCCGTGGCCCAGGAGTCATGCGCGGCCCGGGTGGCAGCAAGCTTCGTGTCCAGCTTGCCGAAGCCATCGAGCACGGTGCGGTGGTTGGCGGGCTGCAGCAGGCGGTGGCCGTCGTTCTGGACCTGGATTTCCGCCAGCATGGCGCCCAATTGGCGCAAGAAGCTGATGCTGGCCGGCTGGTCGTTGACGAAAGCGCGGCTGCGTCCATCGACTCCGAGCGTGCGGCGCAGGATGACGGTGTCCTCGGGCTCGAACCCCTGGTCGGCCAGGGCGGCGCGGGCGCTGGCATGGTCGCCAATATCGAAAGCCGCAGTAATGGTTGCCTGGTCGCGGCCGTGGCGGACAAAGGCTGCATCGGCGCGCGCGCCCAACACCAGGCCCAGCGCGTCCAGCAGGATGGACTTGCCCGCCCCCGTTTCGCCCGTCATCACGCATAGGCCGGACCGGAAAGAAAGGTCGAGGCGGTCGATCAGGACAAAGTCACGAACCGACAGCGACAGCAACATGGCGCCTAGAACACCCTGTTCCACATGCGCGACACCGCGGAGCGCGGCGGCGCAGCCTGCGCGGCCTCGGTCGGACCGACATCGCGGCCGGTCATCAGCGCATAGGAATTGCGATACCACTCGCTGCCCGGAAAGTTGTGGCCGAGCACAGCCGTGGTCGCCTGCGCTTCCTGGGTCAGGCCAAGGGCAAGATAGGCTTCCGTCATGCGATGCAGCGCCTCGGGCGTGTGGGTCGTGGTCTGGAAATTGTCCACCACCTGCTTAAACCGGTTGATCGCGGATAGATACTGTCCCTGGCGTAAGTAGTAGCGGCCGATTTCCATTTCCTTGCCGGCGAGATGGTCGCGGGCAAGATCAATCTTGAGCCGTGCATCGCGCGCATATTCGCTGTCGGGGTAGCGGCGCACGATCTCATCCAGCTGGCTCAGCGCGTTTTCGGTGTTCTTCTGGTCGCGACCGACATCGACGATCTGCTCGTAATAGCTGACCGCCGCCAGGTAATAGGCATAGGGCGTATCGCGCGAGCCGGGGTGAAGCTGGATGTAGCGCTGCGCCGCGAGAATTGCGTCGTCGTATTTTTGCCCCTGGTAATAGGCAAAGGCGACCATGAGCTGGGCACGCGAAGCCCAGACCGAATAGGGATGCTGGCGCTCGACCTCGTCAAACTCGCGCGCGGCCTTGGCATAGTCGCCCGTGGCCAGCGCATCCATCGCCGTGTTGTAGATGACGTCGACCGGCCGCTCCACATACTGGGGCCGGTTGGTGCCGCTACAGGCGGCCAGGGCGAACAGCGCCATGGCCGCGAACAGGCGGACAGTATTCTGGAAAGACGGGAACCTAGGCATGGTCTGGGAAACCGGGTGTGACACCGAAGCATGATAGCGGACACTGCGGCCCTGCAGCCTCCGGCCTTGGTATAATATACGCGAACCGGCGAAACCAGCCCACCACGGGTATATCCGCCGGCGCCTGCGGGGGTTGATGTCGGACATCGCCAAACGCATTGACCATCTGGTCGGCCAGCGCATTCGCCTGCGGCGGAACATGCTGGGCCTGACCCAGGAGGAATTGGCCGATTCCCTGGGCATTTCCTACCAACAGGTCCAGAAATACGAAACGGCCTCGAACCGGGTCAGCGCCGGCCGGCTCTTCGAGATCGCCGCCAAGCTGAACACGCCGGTGGCGTATTTCTTCGAGGGTGCCGAGGATATGCCCGAAGACGAGGAACCGGCGGCGGTTGGCAACCGGCTTAACATCGAACTGGTCCGCAACTTCAGCCTGATCGACGAAAGTCCAGTTCGCGCGGCCCTGCTCGGGCTGATCCGGGATCTCGCCCGGCGCGATCGCTAGCGGGAAAGGACGGATCAGGCCGTAGCGGCGAGCGGCTGTTCCCAGCCGGCACGGCGGGAAGCAACCTCGCCCGCGTCTTCCCACACCCAGGCCGCCGGATCGGCGAAGAGCGCACGGAGCAGCTGGTTGTTCAGCCCATGGCCAGCACGCTGGCCTTCGAAATGGCCTTTGATACGGCCGCCGGCAAGATACAGGTCACCCATCGCATCGAGCACCTTGTGGCGCACGAATTCGTCGCGATAGCGCAGGCCATCCTTGTTCAGCACCGTGTCGCCAGAGACAACAACCGCGTTGTCCAGCGAGCCGCCACGCGCGAGGCCGCGGGCTCGCAGCGCCTCGACCTCATGCTCGAAGCCATAGGTGCGGGCACGGCAAATCTCGGTACGGAAGGTGTCAAGCGGGCGCAGGTTCAGGCGCTGCTTGGCAATGAGCTTGTTGTTGTACTCAATCTCGAAGCCGAGCGTGAATTCCCTGGCGGGCACCAGGCTGGCACGGCCGGCCGCGGTCTGCACCTCGACCTTGCGGCGGATGCGGAGCACGCGGCGCGGCTGGTCCTGCATCGTCAGGCCCGCGCACTCGATCAGGAAGACAAAGGGGGCGGCGCTGCCGTCCATGATCGGCACT
>CAXNFA010000079.1:0-6625 GCA_964201105.1 Alphaproteobacteria bacterium
GCCCTTGTTCAGGAAGGTGCCGTAGAGCGTGGCGTCCTGATAGATCTCCAGCGCGCCCTTGCGGTCGGCCTCGCCCGAGGCGAGCGCCACGAGCTGGCCGGCGCGGTCCGCCTTGGGGAACTTCATCGCGTCCCAGCGCGGCTTGAGGCCGCGCTGGCGCGGCAGCAGCCAGATCTGGAACAGCTCCGTGTCCTCGTCCTCGCGGTTGTGCTCGGCATGCCAGATGCCGGTGCCGGCGGACATCACCTGCACGTCGCCCGCTTCGGTGCGGCCTTCGTTGCCCTGGTCATCCTTGTGGGTGATCGCCCCTTTGCGGACATAGGTGATGATTTCCATATCGCTGTGCGGGTGCGGATCGAATCCCATGCCGGCGCGCACCTCGTCGTCGTTCCACACGATCAGCGGCCCGACCTGGCGGCGCGGGGCGCCGCGATAGCCGGCGAAGTCGAAGTGGTAGTGCGCGTTGAGCCAGAAATTCTGGAACGCGCCAAGGTCGCCAAATTTACGAACCTGGATCATGACATCTCTCCTACTGCGCCGCAGTCCGACCAGAGCACGGTCTGGCGGAGCCAGAGATACGTGCTCTGGCTCTGTCAAACTGGAGCAACCTTTCGGTTGCTCCTCGCGCTTTCGGCCGCGAACCGCTCCCGGCCATGGGGCGCGTCGAAATCAAGGGCCGGGCCTTTCGGCACGATTCGATTGGGATTAATCGACTCGTGGCTTTGGTAATAGTGGTTCTTGATGTGCGTGAAATCGACCGTCTCGCGCACCTCGGGGATTTGATAGATCTCACGGGTATAGCCCCGGAGATTGGGATAGTCGGCGATGCGCTGCCGGTTGCACTTGAAGTGGCCGACATAGACGGCATCGAAACGGATCAGCGTGGTGAACAGGCGGATATCGGCTTCGGTGAAACGGTCACCGACCAGGAAGCGCTGCCCGCCCAGCCGGTCTTCCAGCCAGTCCAGTGACTCAAATAGTGCGTCAAAGGCATTTTCATAGGCCTTCTGCGATCCGGCGAAGCCCGCCTTGTAGACGCCGTTGTTGACGCTGTCGTAGACACGTTCGTTCACGGTCTCGATCTCGCCGCGCAACGCAGCGGGGTAGAAGTCGAGGCTCGCATCGCCGAAGGCGTTGAATTCGCTGTTCAACATGCGAATGATCTCGGCCGACTCGTTGTTGACGATCACCTTCTTCTGCCTGTCCCATAGCACCGGGACGGTCACCTTGGTGGTCGCGGTCGGGTCCGACGCCAGGTAGATCTCGCGCAGGTATTTCGCGCCCAGGATCGGGTCGGGCGTGGCCCCGTCGCGTGTGCTGAAATGCCAGCCCTCGTCCGTCATATGCCAGTCGACACTGCTCGCGGAAATGACCTTTTCCAGCTTCTTCAGCGACCGCATCATCAGGGCACGGCTCGCCCACGGGCAGGCGAGAGAGACGTAGAGGTGATAGCGGCCGGCCTCGGCCTTGAAGCCGGTCGAACCATCCGCACTCACCCAGTTGCGGAACGAAGACTCGCCCCGCTTGAAGTCGCCGCCCTTGCCCTGCGGCAGCTTCCACGCCTTCTCCCAGATCCCGTCGACGAGCTGGCCCATGATGCGTCTCCGCTCCGTTACTTGTCGTTGATGCTGCGCGGTCCCGGTCCGAAGGCCACGACCAGCAACAGGCCACCCACGATCGTCAGGTTCTTCAGGAACATGGCGGTCTCGACCATCTTCATCATGCCGTCGGTGACGCTCCAGAAATTGTGCATCGTGACGGCGGCCACAACGGTGAAGAGGGCCAGTGCCGCTGCGCCCAGGCGTGCGCGCCATCCCAGGATGACCATCACCGCGCCGGCGATCTCGATGACGGTGGCGGCGGCCAGGAACAGAGGCGCGGCAAAGAAGCCCTTCGATTCCATGTAGGCGATGTTGCCGCTCCAGTCGCCAAGCTTCATCAGGCCCGAGGCCAGGAAGATCAGCGACAGCAGGACACGGCCGACGAGCGGCAGGTTGCGTTGCAGTGAATCCATTTTCTGTGCTCCCCCTTTGGCAGGCCTATTTGCCGGCCAGCTTCTTCGCGACTTCGGTCACATGCTTGCCCTGGAAGCGGGCGAGATCGAGTTCATTCTGGCTCGGCATGCGCTTGCCGTCGCCGCCCGTGATGGTCGACGCGCCATAGGGCGAGCCGCCGGTGATCTCGTCGATCCGCATCTGGCCCTGCGCCGAATAGGGCAGGCCGACGATGACGAGACCATGGTGCGCAAGCAGCGGCCAGGTGGTCAGGATCGTGCTTTCCTGCCCGCCATGCTGGGTGGCGGACGAGGTGAAGACGCTGCCGACCTTGCCGATGAGCGCGCCCTTGGCCCACAGCGCGCCGGTCTGTTCCCAGAAATTGCGGATCTGCGAGACGACCGAGCCATAGCGCGTGCCCGAGCCGATGATGATGGCGTCGTAGTTCACCAGCTCATCGACCGTGGCGACGTGCGCCTTCTGGTCGGTCTTGGCATGGCCATTCTTCAGCACCTCGGCGGAGAGCGTTTCCGGCACGCGCTTCACCACGACCTCGGCGCCGTGCACCTGGCGGGCGCCTTCGGCAATGGCTTCCGCCATCGCTTCGATATGGCCGTAGAAGCTGTAGTAGAGGACGAGAACCTTGGTCATGGCGGAAACTCCAAAAGGAACTGCAACAAGAACGTTGCAATGAGGAGAAGGTAATCGTTTCCGGATTTGTTATAATCCTTGAGTTAGGAACCAAATTGTTTCCAGATCATGGACAAACTCACTAGCATGGCGGTTTTCGCCCAGGTCGTTGAATCGCAAAGCTTTTCCAAGGCGGCGGAGCGGATGGGCCTGTCCAAGTCGGCAGTCAGCAAGCATGTGGGCTCGCTGGAAGACCGGCTTGGCGTGGTGCTGCTCAACCGCACCACGCGCCGGCTGTCGCTGACCGGGCCCGGCGCGTCCTTTTATGAGCATTGCGTGCGGCTGGTGGCCGATGCGGAAGAGGCGGAGCGCGCCGTCACCCAATTCCAGGTCGAACCCAAGGGCGTTATCAAGGTGAACGCGCCCATCGACTTCGGCCGGCAGCATATCGCGCCCTTCCTCGCCGAATTCCTCGTCCGCTATCCCTTGCTGACGCTGGATCTCACCCTGAACGACCGGGTGATCGACCTGGTCGAGGAGGGGTACGATCTTGCCATTCGCGTCGGGCGGCTTGTGGATTCCAGCCTGATCGCGCGGCGGCTCGCGCCGGTGCAGGCCATCCTGGCGGCAAGCCCCGCCTATCTGCAGCAACATGGCGTGCCGCAGGAACCGGCCGATCTCGCTCGGCACAATTGCCTGATCTACACCTACATGCCCAACCCGGAGGTATGGACGTTGCAGCAGCCAGGCGGCACCTCCGTCAGTGTGGCGGTGAAAAGCACGCTGCGTTCCAACAACGGCGGCCTGCTGCGCGAGGCCGCGGTGGCCGGCGTCGGCATCGCGCGCTCGCCCGATTTCATGATCGCCGACGACCTGCGCGCGGGCCGTGTCGTGCCGCTGTTCTGTGGCTGGTACCAGTCGGTCGGCGCGGTCCATGCCGTCTACCCGCAGAACCGCTTCGTGCCTGCCAAGGTGCGCGCGCTGGTCGATTTCCTGGCCGAACGCTATGGTCCGAAGCCGTATTGGCAGGTGGAAGGCGCGACGGCGGTAGACGCGTGAATACTTGTGCGCGGCAACGGACGGTGCTACATCCGCGCCGCCATGAAACCGATCCGTCTGCGACGACGATGAGTTCCCGTCCCGCCCTCCACCATCAGGAGGTTCGCGGGGCGTTGCGGTTTGGCGTGCCGGCCCGGCCCGCCGGCGCTTCTCAAGACAGCACAATTCAGGCGCGCCCGCGTTTGTCGGCATGACCGAAACGCAAGCCGCCCGTCGTCGGAGGACACGACCCGTGTTCCGGATTGCCCATGAGCGGCCGCAGGATGTCGCGCCGCGTGATTCATTGCTCGACCAGGCTTTCGGTGCCGACCGGCACAACCGCACGGTCTATCGCCTGCGCGAAGGCATCGCGCCGGTCCCGGCCCTGTCCCATGTCGCGCTGATCGACGGCCAGTTTGCCGGTTCGCTGCGCTTCTGGCCCATCGAGATCGAGGGAGCGAAGAAGGCCATCCTGCTGGGCCCGCTCGCTGTCTCGCCGGAGCGGCGCGGCCAGGCCATCGGCATTGCGCTGGTGCGCAACGGCTTGCGGGTCGCGCGCAAGCATGGCCATGACATCGTGCTCGTGGTCGGCGACCCGGCCTATTACCAGCGCTTTGGCTTCATGCCTGCGAAACCATGGAACGTGACCCTCCCCGGCCCGGTGGATGAGGCGCGCTTCCAGATCCGTCATCTCGGCCGTGGCAAGCCGCCGAAGGCGGTCACCGGTCTCGTGCGCCGGGCCGAAGCCTTCGCAATGGCGGGACGACGACAAGTCGACTAGCCGGCCGTTGCCGCGCGCCCACGCGGCGCTCACGTCTTCCTGATTCTCTCGCAGACGAGGTCTGCCCATGACGACTCACGCCTGGACCATCCGGCCGGCGACGCCGGATGACGACGTCACCATTGCGAACCATTTCGCTGCCATGTGGGCGGACAACAATGTCGGTGCGCAGCAGATGCGCTGCGACTGGATGCCCCGCACGCTCGCCTTCATCGCCGAGGCGCGAAAGGGCCGTGGCTTTGGCGCCGTGGTGGCCGAAGCAAATGGTGCGCCGGTCGGCTCGGCGGCGGCGCAGCTCTTCGGCGGCCTTTACCCCGACGTGCTCACAACCGACTACCGGCTTTACGGCTACATCTGGGGCGTCCATGTGGATCCCGGCTGGCGGCGGCGGAAGATCGGGGGAGGGCTGACCCGCGCCTGTGTCGATCACCTGCGCGCGCAAGGGTGCTCGCGCGTCATCCTGCACGCCACGCCCTTTGGCCGGCCGGTCTATGAACGGCTTGGCTTCGCGGCATCCAACGAGATGCGCCTCGACCTTATTTGACCAGCCGGATCAGCTGCTTGCCGATGTTGCCGCCGGTCATCACCGAAATGAAGGCAGCGGGGGCGTTCTCGAATCCGTCCACCACGGTCTCGCGATACTTGATCTTGCCTTCGCGCAGCCAGCCGCCGATGGCGCGGCGAGCTTCGTCGGCCCGGTCTTCATAGTCGTAGACGATGAAGCCCTGCATCAGCACGCGGTTCGACATGACCAGCGTCTGGTACTCCGGGCGCTTCGGCATGTCGCTGCGGTCCTTGCGGCTGATGTTGCCGACGAGCGCGATACGGGAATGCCAGGCCATGTGCTGCAGGATCGCGTCGGCAATCTCGCCGCCGACATTGTCGAAGTGGCAGTCGATCCTGTTGGGGCAGGCCGCCTTCAGCGCTGCCAGCATGTCGGGCGTCGTCTTGTAGTTGATGCCGACCTCGAAGCCGAGGTCGCGGGTGATGTGCTGCACCTTTTCGTCGCTGCCGGCGATGCCGACCACGTGGGCGCCCATGATCCTGGCGATCTGCCCGGCGAGCGAGCCCACCGCGCCGGCGGCGCCCGTGACGACCACGGTCTCGCCCGCCTTCGGCTTGCAGATTTCCGTCAGCGCGAAATAGGCGGTGACACCGGGAAAGCCAAGGATGCCGAGCGAGGTGGAGATGGGTGCGACCTTGGGGTCCACGCGGGCAATGCCCGGGGCATATTCGGCGCGCTTCGTGCTGCCATCCGAAATCGCATATTCCTGCCAGCCCAGCATGCCTTCGACAAACTCGCCGACCTTATAGTCGGGGTGGCGCGACTGCACGATTTCGCCGACCAGGCGGCCCTTCACCACGTCGCCCTCGGCGAGCGTCTTGCCGTAGCCGGAGACGGCATCCATGCGATAGCGCTGCAGCGGATCGGCGGACAGGTAATGCGCCCGAACCAGCATCTCGCCATCCTTCGGCTCGGGGATCGGCGCCTCGACGATGGCGAAATCATCGAGCTTGGGCAGGCCGACGGGGCGGCGTGCCATGACGATCTTGCGGTTCATGTTGGGCAGGCGGGACATCGAAACCTCGTTAATGTGCGTCGGGGATGAGCCTGACCAGCTGCTTGCCGGTGTTGCCGCCCTTCAGCATGGACATGAAGGCGGCCGGGGCATTCTCGATGCCCTGCGCCACCGTTTCGCGATACTTGATCTTGCCGTCGTCGATCCAACGCGCCAGCTGCGCGCGGGCCTCGCGGATGCGGTCTTCATAGTCGAAGACGATGAAGCCGTGAACCTGCGCGCGCGATGTCATGATCAGCGGGAACAGGTCGGGCATCAGGCGCGGCTGGTTGTCGTTGTAGCTGGCGATGCGCCCGACGACGATGTAACGCGCGCCCTTGGCCAGATGGCGGAACATCATGTCGGCAATCTCGCCGCCGACATTGTCGTAATAGACGTCTATCCTGTCGGGGCAATGCTGGCGCAGCGCGTCGAGCAGGTTGGGCGTCGTCTTGTAGTTGATGCCGGCATCGAAGCCGAGTTCGCGCGTGATGTAGTCGACCTTGTCGTCCGAGCCGCAGATGCCAACCACGCGCGCGCCCAGGATCTTGCAGATCTGGCCGGTGATGGTACCGACCGCGCCGCCGGCGCCCGAGATCACCACCGTGTCGCCCGGCCGGGGC
>CAXNFA010000080.1:0-6580 GCA_964201105.1 Alphaproteobacteria bacterium
GCGGAAGGTCTGTTCGGCCAGCGCCGCGCCGGGACCGGCGAGCAGGCTTTCCTCGAACTCGATCAGGGGCGGCTTGACGCGCTCATAGCCGTGGCTGCGGAACGAGGCCATCAGCCGGTCGACCATGTCGGCCTCGAAATCGGCAAGCGGCGGCAGGCCGTCGCCAAGGCCGGCAGGCAGGAGCGCCTTTTCGAGGGATTGGGTCATGACCGGAGTGTAGCAACGGCATGGGCAGGCTGTCCGCCTGCCCATGCCGCCACGGGACTAGAATCGCAGGGACAGGGCTTCCTTGACCTGCGGCAGGGCGCGCAGCGCCCCCAGGGTCTTTTCCGACACCTGGTCGTCGACCGACACCAGCGCCATGGCGTCGCCGCCCTTGGCCGCGCGGCCGAGCGCGAAGGTGGCGATGTTGACCTTGGCGGCGCCCAGCGTGGTGCCAAGGTCGCCGATGAAGCCCGGCTTGTCGGCATTGCGCAGGTAGAGCATGTGGGCGCCGACCTCGGCTTCCACCGAAATGCCGTTGACGTGGACGATGCGCGGGCGGTCGTCGGCGAACAGGGTGCCGGCAATCACGTCCTCGCCCGCCTCGCTCTTCACCGAGAGGCGGATGAGCGAGCGGTAGTCGGGCGAGCGTTCGTTCTTCGATTCGACGACGTCGATGTTGCGTTCCTTCGCCACCACCGGCGCGTTGACCATGTTCACGGTCTCCACGGTCGGCGACAGCAGGCCTTCGAGCACCACGGCGGTCAGCGGCCGCGTGTTGAGCTTCGACACCTCGCCCAGGTATTCGATGCGCACGGCCTGCATGCCCGACTGGCATATCTGGCCGAGGAAGCGGCCCACCTGTTCGGCAAGTTTCAGATAGGGGCGCAGCTTCGGCGCATCTTCGGCCGAGATCGACGGCATGTTGACGGCGTTGGACACGGCGCCCAGCAGCAGGAAATCGGCCATCTGCTCGGCCACCTGGAGCGCCACGTTTTCCTGCGCTTCCACGGTGGAGGCGCCAAGGTGCGGCGTCGCCACGACCTGGTCCATGCCGAACAGGCCGTTCGTCTTGGCCGGCTCCTCGAGGAACACGTCGAGCGCCGCACCGGCGACCTTGCCGGACGCGATGGCTTCCTTGAGGTCTTCCTCGACGACGAGGCCGCCACGCGCGCAGTTCACGATGCGCACGCCGTCCTTCATCTTCGCGAAGGCCTTCTTGTCGATGATGCCCTTCGTCGCTTCCGTCATTGGCGTGTGCAGCGTGATGAAGTCGGCGCGCTTGAACAGCTCGTCCAGTTCAACTTTCTCCACGCCCAGCGCCTGCGCGCGTTCCGTCGACAGATACGGGTCATAGGCGATGACGCGCATCTTCAGGCCCTGGGCGCGGTCGGCGACGATGGCGCCGATGTTGCCGCAGCCGATGACGCCCAGCGTCTTGCCGGTGACTTCCACGCCCATGAAACGGGACTTTTCCCACTTGCCGGCATGGGTCGACGAATTCGCCGCCGGGATGTCGCGCGCCGTGGCGAGCAGCATGGCGATCGAATGTTCGGCCGTGGTGATGGAGTTGCCGAAGGGCGTGTTCATCACCGCGATGCCGCGCGCCGTGGCGGCCGGGATGTCGACATTGTCGACGCCGATGCCGGCGCGGCCCACAACCTTCAGGTTCTTCGCGGCGGCCAGCACCTCGGCCGTCACCTTGGTCGAGGAGCGGATGGCGAGGCCGTCGAACTCGCCGATCACCTTGATCAGCTCGTCCGGCTTCATGCCGACCTTTTCGACGACGTCGATGCCGCGGTCGCGGAAGATCTGCGCGGCGGCGGGGCTGAGCTTGTCGGAAATCAGAACCTTGGGCATGTCTTGCGTCCTTCTCAGGCGGCTTTCGGCGCGGCTTTGACCTGGGCATAGGCCCAGTCGAGCCAGGGCGTCAGCGCCTTGATGTCACTCGTTTCCACCGTCGCGCCGCACCAGATGCGCAAGCCCGGCGGGGCATCGCGATAGCCGTCCACGTCGTAGCCGGCGTTTTCCTTTTCCAGCGCCGCGGCGATGTTCTTGGCAATCGCCGCCTGCTCCTTCTCGGACTGGCCGGTGAACCATGGGTCGACGATCTTGAGGCAAACCGAGGTGTTGGAGCGGATTGTCGGATCGCTGGCGAGGAAGTCGACCCAGTCGGTCTTCTCCACCCAGGCGCTCAGCGCCGCGAGATTGTCCTGCGAGCGCTTCATCATCGCCGGCAGGCCACCGATCTTCGCCGCCCAGTCGAGCGAGTCCACCGCGTCCTCGACGCAGAGCATCGAAGGCGTGTTGATCGTCGCGCCTTCGAAGATCGAATCGTCGATCTTGCCGTCCTTGGTCATGCGGAAGATCTTCGGCATCGGCCAGGCCGGCTTGTGGCTTTCGAGACGGGCCACCGCGCGGGGCGACAGGATCAACATGCCATGCGCGCCTTCGCCGCCCAGCACCTTCTGCCAGGAGTAGGTGACGACATCGAGCTTGTCCCACGGCATGTCCATCGCGAAGACGGCCGAGGTGGCGTCGCAGATGGTCAGGCCTTCACGATCGGCCGGGATCCAGTCGCCATTCGGCACCTTCACGCCCGAGGTCGTGCCGTTCCAGACGAAGACGACATCCTTCTTGAAGTCGACGGACTTGAGGTCCGGCAGCTCGCCATAGGCGGCTTCCATCACCCTTACGTCCTTCAGCTTGAGCTGCTTGACCACGTCGGTGACCCAGCCGGAGCCGAAGCTTTCCCAGGCGAGGATGTCGATGGCCTTGGGGCCGAGCAGCGACCACAGCGCCATTTCAACGGCGCCCGTGTCCGAGGCCGGCACGATGCCGACGCGGTAACCGGCGGGGATGCCGAGCACGGCCTTGGTCTGTTCGATCACCTTCTGCAGCCGGGCCTTACCCAGCTTGGAACGGTGGGACCGGCCCAGGACAGCGTTTTTCAACGCATCGGCCGACCAGCCAGGACGTTTCGCACAGGGACCAGACGAAAAATTGGGATTTGCAGGCCGGGTGTTCGGCTTGGCAGCAGCAGTCATGACTATTCCTTCCAGAATAGGTGCAACCCGTTGGGGGGTTGTGGCCCGCGCGGGATATAGGCGGGCGCGGCGGGGGGAGTCAACGCGGTTGTGAGCGCCCTGTCCCCGACGGCCGGGCACCGGGGCGGCTGGCCGGCACAAGGTTGTCATCGTCACCACCTAGGATGGCCAGCGTTTATGTGAAGGCGGTCTGTGTTGCTGCCTCCGCCGCGCCATGGGACACTGCGACAAATTGACCGCAGGCGTCCCCGGGCCGACCGAGAAGGGCGCCGCCGATCACGGTGGAGGAGTGTGATGAATTTCGTGCGTCTGGTTCGTTTTGCCGCGCCGCTTCTGGCTGTTGGCCTGCTGGCCTCCGGCGGAGCGCTGGCCAAGGAATTCACCAACCTGAAGATTGCCGAGCCGCAACCGGCGGCGGGCGACCTGCAGCCCGGCCTTGCGGTCCGCTATGTCTTCGAAAAATTCGATTCGCTGACCGATGTCGAGAACTGGACGCGCGGCGTCAAGCCGGTCGATGGCAAACCGCTGCCGCAGCTCAACTACAAGGTCGGCGACGGCGAGGTGCTGACGAGCGGCAAGGAAGACATGGTCGGCGCCTGGATCGACGGCTTCATCCACCTGGAAAAGACCGGCACCTATACCTTCACCGCCGAGCAGAATGACGGCCTGCGCCTGCTGATCGGCGGCGTGAAGCTGCATGAGGACGGCAACGTGCTGGCCGACCGCTTCTCCCCCGCGCTGGAGGTCAAGATCGAGAAGGCCGGCTGGTACCCGATCTCGCTGCTCTATTTCGAAAAGCGCAACACCGCGACCCTGCAGCTGTTCTGGCAGCCGCCCGGCACCGAGGACATGGAACTGGTGCCCGCCAAGGCCTTTGGCCATGTGAAGGGCAAGACGAGCTGACCGTCGCTATTTTCCTGAAAAGCCCGGCTCCGGCCGGGCTTTTTTTGTGCTCGGAGCGCTGCGCGCTCCCATTTCCAGCGAGCGCAACGCCGGCGTTGCGTCAGGTCGGCGTGTCGGGGATGAGGTGACCGTGGTTGAGTGGCCCATGCCCCTTGCCATAGCCTGGCGCGGTGCGAATCGCTTCCCAAGTGTAGCTGCGGCCGCGCCGAACCGCCGCCACGATATCGAGACCCTGCGCCAGACCCGTCGCGATGGCCGAGGACAGCGTGCAGCCCGTGCCATGCGTCGAGGTCGAATGGATGCGCGGCGACTCGAACTGCTCTACCCGTCCGTCCAGCACCAGCACGTCGCAGACCATGTCGCCGGGCAGGTGGCCGCCCTTGATGAGCGCCGCCCTCGCGCCCAGCGCGACAATACGCTGGCCCGCTTCCACCTGTTCCGCGCGCGTGCCGATCGCCATGCCGGCGAGGATCTCGGCCTCGGGCTGGTTCGGCGTCACCACGGTGGCGAGCGGCACCAGCCAGTCACGCACGGCAGCCTGGGCATTCTCCAGCAGAAGGGCATCGCCGCTCTTCGCCACCATGACGGGATCGACGACGAGCGGAATGGTTGCGGCCATGCGCTTCAGCATGTCGGCGACCGTTTTCATCACACCCAGCGTGTGCAGCATGCCGGTCTTGATGGCGTCGGCGCCAATGTCATCCAGCACATTCTCGATCTGCTGGGCGATGAAGTCCTCCGGCACGTCGACGATGCGATAGACACCCTGGGTGTTCTGGGCGACCAGCGCGGTGATCGCCGTGGTGGCAAAGCCCCCGAGCGCGGTGATTGTCTTGATGTCGGCCTGGATGCCGGCGCCACCCGAGGGATCGGTGCCAGCGATGCTGAGGACGCGGCCTTTCATCAGGCTGCGGCGCGCTCGAGCGCCTCGACGATGTTGCCAACGACGGTGGCAACAAGCGTCTCGTCGGTGCCTTCCGCCATGACGCGGATGACGGGCTCGGTGCCCGAGGGGCGGATGAGCAGGCGTCCGCTGCCCTGCAGGCGCTTTTCGCCATCGGCGATGGCCTTGCGCACGGCATCGTTTTCCAGTGGCTTGCCCGACTTGAAGCGCACGTTGCGCAGGGTCTGGGGCAGCGGCTCGAAGACGCGGCAGACGGCGCTGACCGGCTCGCCCGATTCAATGACGGAGGCCAGAACCTGCAGCGCGGCGATCAGCCCGTCGCCGGTGGTGCAGAAGTCGGTCAACACGATATGGCCGGACTGCTCGCCGCCGACGTTGAAGCCCTTTTCCCGCATCGCCTCGACGACGTAGCGGTCGCCCACGCCGACGCGATGGAGCGTAATGCCTTCGGTCTTCAGGAAATTCTCGAGGCCGAGGTTGGACATGACGGTGGCGACCAGCGCCCCGCCCTTCAGCCGGTCGAGCGCATGCCAGCGATGCGCGATCATGCCCATCAGCTGGTCGCCGTCGAGCAGCACGCCGTGCTCGTCGCACATGACCAGGCGGTCGGCATCGCCATCGAGCGCAATGCCCGCATGGGCGCCATGCGCCACCACCTGCTCGCGCATCGCCTGGGGCGAGGTGGAGCCGCATTTGTCATTGATGTTGAAGCCGTTGGGCGACACGCCGATGGGAATGACCTCGGCCCCCAGCTCCCACAGCACGGTCGGTGCCACCTTGTAGGCGGCGCCATTGGCGCAATCGACGACGATCTTCAGGCCATTCAGCGTCAGGCCGCGCGGGAAGGTGCGCTTGGCGAATTCGATATAGCGGCCCTCGACGTCGTCGAGGCGCTTGGCGCGGCCGAGCTTTTCGGCGGCGGCGAGATCGTGCCGCGCGCCGGAATCCATCTCGGTCTCGATGCGCCGTTCCGTGTCGTCGGACAGCTTGAAGCCGTCGGGCCCGAACAGCTTGATGCCATTGTCCTGGAAGGCATTGTGCGAGGCCGAGATCATCACGCCGAGATCGGCGCGCAAGGACCGCGTCAGCATGCCGATGGCGGGCGTCGGCATCGGCCCCACGAGCGTCACGTCCATGCCCATGGAAATGAAGCCCGCCGTCAGCGCCGGTTCGAGCATGTAGCCCGACAGGCGCGTGTCCTTGCCGATGACGACACGATGGCGATGGTTGCCGCGGTTGAAGACGCGGCCCGCGGCGATGCCGAGGCGCAGCGCGGTTTCCGCCGTCATCGGTTCGGTGTTGGCGAGGCCGCGAATGCCGTCAGTGCCGAAATACTTGCGAGTCATGAGACTTTCATGTGGGTAGGGCGTCATTCTTAGCGAAGCACGGGCGGAGACGCAAAATCTGCGGCGGCCTGCCAGACCGCCAGAGCCTGGCGGGTTTCCCCCACGTCGTGAACGCGGAGGATTTGCACGCCGTTCCGCCAGCACCACAGCACCCCGGCGAGCGAACCCGGCAGGCGGGCATCGGCGCCCGCCCCGCCGCTGACCCGGCCGATGAAGCTCTTGCGCGACAGGCCGACCAGCAGGGACACGCCCAGGCCGTGGAATAGCGCCAGGTCGCGCAGCACCAGGCGGACATGGTCGAGCGTCTGGCCAAAGCCGATGCCCGGGTCGGCGATCAGACGGTCAGGCGCAATGCCCGCCGCCGCGCAGGCCGCCAGCCGGTCTTCGAGATAGTCGTA
>CAXNFA010000081.1:0-6570 GCA_964201105.1 Alphaproteobacteria bacterium
AGTTGTTGACGGCCGTGACTTCGGGCGCGTCCTCGATCGGGAAGCGGACGGTGACGTTGCGCGCTTCCATGACCAGGTTGCTGGCCGCAGCGGGGCGCACGATTTCTTGTACGGACATGATTTCTGTCTCCTAAAGCGCCGCGCTCAACCGTAATCCTCTTCCAGCCCGTGGCCGACGGCCGCGAAGCTGAAGACGGTCAGGGAGATCGCCACACCGGGGAAGATCGATTGCCACCATTCGCCGAGAATGATCTGCGGCGCGCCGAGCGAAATCATCAGACCCCATTCCGGGGTCGGCGGCCGCACGCCGGCGCCGACGAAGGACAGGCCCGATGTCAGCAGGATGGCGAAGCCGATGGTGGATGACACCTGGATCAGGGACGGAATCAGCGAATTGGGCAACACATGGCGGAAGGCCACCTTCCATTCCGGGTTGCCGACGGCGCGCGCCGCCTCGACATAGCCGCGGACGGATTGCGACATCACCTCGGCACGTGTCAGGCGCACAAAGATCGGTGCATAGACGATGGCAAGCGCGAGCACGATGTTCCACACCTGCCGCCCCGAAAGAGCCACAAGCACCATCGCCGTGATGAACACGGGGAAGGACTGCAGCAAGTCGGAGATGCGCATGACCACCTCGGTCGCCACATTGCGGTAGAAGCCGCAGATGAGGCCGACGAAGGTTCCAATCAGCATCGACGTCAGCGCCGCGACCAGCGCGATCGTCATGTCGGTGCGCGGCGCCGCGATGGTGCGCGAGAAGACATCAAGGCCCGAATTGTCGGTGCCGAACCAGTGTGGCGGCTTGGCGCCGTTGAAGATGGTATCGACCAGAAGCCCCGGCCAGTCCGCCAGCGGCGGCGGCGGCACCGACACGTTGCCGGTGGCGAAGTTCGGGTCATAGGGGGTGATGCGCGTCGGCAAGCCAAGCTCGACATGCAGGATCTCGCACAGCGCCAGCACCAGCATGATCGCAACCATGGTGCAGCCGAAAGCGAAGAGCTTCTCTTCCTTGTACTTGCGCCAGATGTCGATGCGACGGCGCTTCGGGATGACAACGGCGCCGCTGGCAACAGCCGTGGCGGCAACCTGCGGCCCAGGAGTGGTGGTCATGTAACGGTCCCTCTCTCAGGCAACAATCAGAACGTGACCCGAGGGTCGATGGCGGCGTGCAGGATATCGATCACCAGGTAGATGAGGAGCGACACCATCGCGATGATGAGCACCGTGCCCTGGATGGCGGGGTAATCGAAAGCCAGGATCGAGCGGATCGAATATTCGCCAATGCCGCCGAGCGAGTAGATGAGTTCGATCGGCACGGCGCCACCCAGCAGGAAGCCGTAGAAGATGCCGACGAGCGTCATCGCCGGGGCCATCGCGGCACGCATGGCGTAGAAGCCAACCTGCCGCGGCGGCAGTCCGGCGCTGCGCGCATAGAGAATGTAGTCGGACTGCAGCACGCGGATCATGTTCTGGCGCAGCATCTTGATGATGGCGCCCGACACCACGAAGACCAGCGTAAAGACCGGCAGCATCAGGTGATGTGCGCCGTCGAGGAAGGCGCGGAAGTTCCCGGCGATCAGCGAGTCGATCAGGATGAAGCCGGTGACGGTGTGCGGCTCGCTCACCATGGGGTTCAGTCGGCCAAGCGGCGCGGGCGCGCTGGGGAAGCCCCATTCGTGGAACTGGAAGAAGAAGAAGAAGACGAACATCAGGCCCCACCAGAACTCCGGCTGGGCGCCCGCGAAGAGACCCCAGACGAAGGTGACCCGGTCGGCCGTCTTGCCCGGCTTGGTCGCGGCGGCCATCGCCATCGGCACCGCGATCAGGAAGGCGATCAGCAGGGCATAGGTGATGAATTCGAGCGTGATCGGCAGGAAGCGCAGCAGCTCCTCCAGGATCGGCGCGCTGGTGACCCAGGAGTCGCCAAGATCGCCCTGCAACACGCCGTCCCCGGGCCGGTTCGAATAGATGCCGAGATAGTTCAGCAGCTGCTGGCCCCAGGGCTGGTCGAGCCCCAGGTTGTGGGCGGCCAGGTCATAGGCCTCCTTCGTCGCATTCAGGCCGACAAGCCGGGCGACGGGGTCGGCCGGCAGGATGCGGATCATGAAGAAGACGAAGAGGGAAATGCCGATGAGCTGGATGATCGCAACGGCGAGGCGGCGGGTCACAAAACGGAGAAGCATCGCAAATTACCGTGTCGGTTGACGGCGACGGATGACGCAGGGCCGGGCTTGCCCGATCCAGCAATCACGAGATGGCAGGAACAATCAACCCCTCCCTCTTTATTCCGCCGCAGCTTGTTGTTGTCGCTGCGTTGCAAAATCGCGGCTGACTCTTAAGGTATCGGGCCCGTCTGTCAAGCAGGCTGCGGCGCTTTCATCGGTGCGATGCGCCGGGGCTGCTCCGCCCCCCCGCGGCCGGCAGGGCGATTGGGGACTTATTCCAGCCCGGCTCCGGACACAGCCAATTCAAACTGCATCACTTCGCTGTTGAACTGCAGCGGCGGCTGAAAAGAAAACGGCCGGTGGGTTTGCCACCGGCCGCGTCCCTTGCAAGGTTTGCCTCGCTCAGTCCATGCGCAGTTCAGCCCAGCGCACGTTGTTGTCCGGATGCAGGGCGATGCCCTTCATCTTTTCGTGGAAGGCCCATTGCGTCTTGTATTCCGCGACCGAAATCCAGGCGAGTTCCTTCTGCAGGATTTCCTGGGCCTCGGCGAGATACTCGTTGCGCTTCTGGTCGTTGCCTTCGAGCTGCGCGAGCTTGTAGAGCTCGTCCACCCGCGCGTTGGAATAGTTGGTCATGTTGAGCAGACCGCCTTTTTCCGACGACACATAGTAGAGCAGCATCGCATAGACCGCATCGACGCCGATCGGGCGTGACAGGTCATAGAGCGAGAAGGGCAAGTCCTTCTTCACCAGCTGACGGTCGGCCAGCTGGGTTGCCGGCAGCGGATCGAGCCGCACCGGAAAGCCGACCTTGCCCAGTTCCGTCTGCAGCACCGTGGCCGAACGGCCAAGGATGCCCTCGCGGTCCGCGTTGTAGGACAGCAGGAAGGAATCGGCGAACTGCTCGAGCCCCTTGCCATCCGGGTAGCCCGCCTCGGCCAGCAGCTGCCTGGCCTTGGCCGGGTTGTAGTCATAGTCGATCGACGGCTTGTGGTAGCCCGGATAGAGCGACGGCACGTGGCCGTTCCACTTCTTGCCGGTGTTGTTGTAGCCGACGCGGATGATTTCCTCATACGGCGTGGCGTGCGCCAGCGCCTGGCGCACCTTGAGGTTGTCGAAAGGCTTGGCCTTCCAGTTCACCAGGAAAATCAGCGTGTTGTTGAGGTAGTGGCCGCCGACCTTGATGCCGCGCGCGGTGCGAAGCGATTCGAACTCCTGCGGCGTCAGGTTCTCGGTCATCTGCGCCTGGCCGGTGCGCAGGATGGCTAGGCGGTTCGCCGACTGCGGCACGCGCCGCATGATGACATTGTCGAAATACGGCTTCTTGCCGTAGTAGTCCTTGTTCGCCTTGACGCGGAATTCCTGTTCCGGCGTCCACTTGTCGAGGCAGTAGGCCGCGAAGGACGGCGCGTTCTGCGTGTCGACATAACGGTGCGACCACGGATCGTCCGCGGTGGCATTCGCCTCCATGATTTCCTTGTCCATGATGCGGAGCGAATAGATCGTCAGCACCGGCAGGAACAGCTTGTTGGCGCCCGACTGCGTCACCTGGATGGTGTAGTCATCGACCTTCTTGATCTCTTCGCCCAGCTTGGTGGCGTCGTTGGTCGGCATCGGCCGACCCTGCTGCTGCGCCTCGATCTGGGCACGGCGGGCGGCGCGCACACTCTGGTCGAAGCCCTTGATCGATGCCACTTCCGACAGGAAGAAGGCGATGCCGGCAGCGCCGGTCAGCGACTTGCCACGCGAGAATGTGTAGATGACGTCGTCGGCGGTGAAGTTGGCGCCGTTGCAACCCTTGACGCCGCGGCGCAGCTTGAAGGTCCAGGTCAGCGTCTTGTCGTCGAAGCTCCAGGATTCAGCGAGCCGCGAGACATAGCGGTTGAAGTCATGGATCTCGATCCCTTCCTCGTTGCGGCCGACGATTTCGTGATAGAGCAAGGGTTCGTAGAGATTGACCCAGGCGGTCTGGCTGCCGAAATGCGTGCCGCCGCGGCCGTCGAGGTTGAGGGTGATGGGCACGTCCTGCGCAACGAAGACAAGGCTCTTTTCCTGCGCCTGCACGCCCGTGGCCGCGAGCGCGCCCATGGCGACACCGGCGGCGGCAAGGACTCCTAGAAGTTTATTCACGCCATACCCCCCCTATTGGATACAAGTTGCGCGCACTATGCCCCAGTTTGGGGCGATAGGGAATCTCTCCGCTATTCCGCCGCGGCGGTCCGGTCGGCCGGGCGGCGCCAGGCCGCGAGCAATTCCGGCTCGCGCGCCCGCACCCGCGCCAGGTGTTCGTCCTTCACATGGCCAAAGCCGCGAATCTGTTCCGGCAGGCTGGCGATTTCCACCGCCAGCGCGTGGTTGTCCGGCGTCAGGCCCTCGGCCAGTTCGACGATGCGCGCTTCATATTCACGCATCAGGCCGCGTTCCATCTTGCGTTCCGGGTTGTAGCCGAAGACGTCGAGCTTCGTGCCGCGCAGGAAGCGCAGCTTCGCCAGCACGGAGAAGAGGCCATAGGTCCAGGGCCCGAAGCGGCGCTTGCGCGCCACGCCGGTGTGGGGATCGCGCATCGCCATGATGGGCGGCGAGAGGTAGAAGTTGAGCTTGAAGTCGCCTTCGAACTGCGCGGCGATCTTCTTCTTGAAGCTGCCGTCGGTATACAGACGCGCCACTTCATACTCGTCCTTGTAGGCCATCAGCTTGAAGGCATAGCGGGCGACCGCTTCGCCAAAGCCGGTGAAGCCGGGCGCGCGCGACGCTTCCGCCGCGCGGGCGACATCGACCAGCCGGCGGTAGCGCGCGGCATAGGCCTTGTCCTGGTATTGCGTCAGGAAGTCGACGCGCAGCGCGATGGATTCCTCCAGCGTCTTGGGACGCGACGGCGTCATCGCGGCCAGCGAATCGCGCACCACCTCGTCCACCGCCCTGGGGTCATGGGCAAGGCGCCGGCCCCAGTAGAAGGCGCGCAGGTTGTCGTCAATGCGCTGCTTGTTGAGGCGCACCGCCTCTTCCAGCGACTCGCGGGTCAGCGGAATCCAGCCCTTCTGCCAGGCAAAGCCCAGCATGAAGAGGTTGGTGCCGATCGAATCGCCGACCAGCGCGGCAGCAATGCGCGTGGCGTCGATGAAGGCGAGCGCGTCAGCCGCCGTCTTCGCCCGCAGGGTCGATTCCATGCGCGCAGCGGGGAACTCGAGGTCGGGGTTGCTGGCGAAGGCGCCCGTCATCGTCTCCTGCGTGTTGACGACGCCGCGCGTGACTTTCGTCAGGCGGTTGGCGACATCGGGCATGGCGCTGACGACGAGATCGCAGCCGACCAGCGTGTTCACTTCGCCGGCGGCAAGGCGCACGGCGGCAATGTCGTCGCGGCTTTTGGCGATGACGATATGCGAGAAGACCGGGCCGCCCTTCTGGGCCATGCCGGTGATGTCGTTGATGCTGGTCGCCTTGCCTTCGAGATGCGCGGCCATGCCGATCAGCGCCCCGATGGTGACGACGCCGGTGCCGCCGACGCCGGAGACGAGCACGCCGAACTGGCCGTCGATGGCCGGCAGGCGGGGATCGGGGATTGGCGGCATGGGCAGGCCACCGGCGATGCCCTTCTGCGTCTTCAGCTTGCCGCCCTCGACGGTGACGAAGCTGGGGCAGAAGCCCTTGAGGCAGGAGAAGTCCTTGTTGCAGGACGACTGGTCGATCTGCCTCTTGCGGCCGAATTCGGTGTCGAGCGGCGCGATGGAGACGCAATTGGCCTGCTTGCCGCAATCGCCGCAGCCTTCGCAGACGAGTTCGTTGATGACGGCGCGGCGCGGCGGGTCGGGAAAGGTGTTGATCTTGCGGCGGCGGCGCTTCTCGGCGGCGCAGGTCTGGTCATAGATGATCGCGGTGACGCCCGGCAGGTCGCGGAAGCGGCGCTGCACGGCATCATAATCGTCGCGGTGATGGATTGTGACGCCAGGGGCGAAGCCCGCGTCGGCGGCGTATTTGTCGGGCTCGTCGGTCACCACCGCGATGGTCTTGACGCCTTCCGCCGCCATCTGGCGCGTGATCTGCGGCACGGTGAGCTGGCCTTCGACCGGCTGGCCGCCCGTCATCGCCACCGCGTCGTTGAACAGGATCTTGAAGGTGATGGTGGAGCCCGCCGCGATGGCCGCGCGGATGCCCATGTAGCCGGAATGGGCATAGCCGCCATCGCCCATGTTCTGGAAGACATGCTTCATGTCGACGAAGTTGGAGATGGCGATCCAGCTCGCCCCCTCGCCACCCATATGCGTGAAGGTGTTCATGCCGCGGTTCATGCCGCGCGACAGCGTGTGGCAGCCGATGCCGCCGATAGTCGTGCTGCCATCGGGCAGCTTGGTGCCGTTGTTGTGCGGGCAGCCCGAGCAGAAGAAGGCGGTGCGGGCGAGCG
>CAXNFA010000082.1:0-6567 GCA_964201105.1 Alphaproteobacteria bacterium
GCGTGCCGCTGTCGCAGGCCGCGGCGGAATTCGCCAAGGCTCTGCCGAGCTACAACGCCGACCCGAGCAAGAAGCAGAAGGTCAAGGGCGCCAACTACGAGATCAAGCAGGGTGACGTTGTCATCGCCGCGATCACGAGCTGCACCAACACCTCGAACCCGGCGGTAATGCTGGGTGCGGGCCTGGTGGCACGCAACGCGGTCAAGCTCGGCCTCAAGGTGAAGCCCTGGGTGAAGACGTCGCTCGCGCCCGGTTCGCGCGTTGTGACCGACTATCTCGAGAAGGCGGGGGTCCAGAAAGACCTCAACAAGCTCGGCTTCAACCTGGTTGGCTATGGCTGCACGACCTGCATCGGCAACTCAGGGCCCTTGCCCGAGCCGATTGCGGAAGCCATCACGGCGGGCGATCTCGTCGCGTGCTCGGTGCTGTCGGGCAACCGTAACTTCGAAGGCCGAGTCAGCCCGCATGCGCGCGCCAACTACCTTGCCTCGCCGATGCTCGTTGTCGCCTATGCGCTGGCCGGCAACATGAACATCGACCTGACGAAGGAGCCGCTCGGCACCGACAAGAAGGGCAAGCCGGTCTATCTGAAGGATATCTGGCCGACCAACGCAGAGATCCACAAGACGATCAAGAAGTCGCTCAAGGCCAAGATGTTCCGCGACCAGTATGGCAAGGCCACGGATGGCGATTCCAACTGGAAGAAGATCAAGACCGGCGGCGGCCTCACCTACAAGTGGGACAAGAACTCCACCTATGTGAAGCATCCGCCCTACTTCCAGGATATGCAGGCGCAGCCTGCCGCGGTGAAGGATGTCATCGGTGCCCGCGCGCTTGCGGTGCTCGGCGACTCGATCACCACGGACCACATCTCGCCCGCCGGCTCGATCAAGAAGAACGGCCCGGCCGGCGAATATCTGATGAGCCACAAGGTGACGGCGGCGGACTTCAACTCCTACGGCGCACGCCGTGGCAACCATGAAGTCATGATGCGCGGCACCTTCGCCAACATCCGTCTCCGCAACGAGATGGTGCCGGGCACCGAAGGCGGCGTGACCATGCATCTGCCGGAAGAAAAGCAGATGTCGATCTACGACGCCTCGATGCTCTACCAGGAGAAGAACATTCCACTCGTCATCGTGGCGGGCAAGGAATACGGCACCGGTTCGTCGCGCGACTGGGCGGCGAAGGGCACGGTGCTGCTGGGCATCCGCGCCGTCATCGCCGAAAGCTTCGAGCGCATCCATCGCTCGAATCTCGTCGGCATGGGCGTGTTACCGCTCGTCTTCAAGAATGGCGAGAGCCGCAAGACGCACAACCTGACCGGCCGTGAAATTTTTGACATCAAGGGCGTCGAAAAGGGCATCAAGCCGCGCATGGACGTGACGGCGACCGTGACCTATCCGGATGGCAAGAAGAAGGACATCATCCTGACCTGCAGGATCGATACCGAGGATGAAGTGAATTATTACCGCAACGGCGGCATCCTTCACTACGTGCTCCGTAACCTCATCAACGAGGCGGCGGCCTAGTCCTCGCGAAAACGCGAGAAACGAAGTCCCAAGACCCGCCCCGCGTTTCACCCATACGTGATTCGCGGGGCGGATTGTCCCGGGACTAGCTTCGACCCATGCAGCTTCCGCGCCTTTTCGCCCCGGCGGCCTTCGCATGGTTCGCCATGGCGATTCTGGCTGCCGGCGCGGGTCCGGCGCTGGCGGGTGGTAACAAGGCGCCGGTTGTCGTTGAGCTCTTCACATCGCAGGGCTGCAATTCGTGTCCGCCGGCTGATGTGGTGCTGGGCGACCTGACGGGCCGGCCCGACGTCATCACGCTCAGCTATCACGTCAATTACTGGGATTACCTCGGCTGGAAGGACACCTTCGCCACGCCGGAGACGACGCAGCGCCAGCGCGACTACGCCAAGTTTCTGAACGAGCGTACGATCTATACGCCGCAGATCGTGATCGGCGGCAGAAGCCATGCGATCGGCTCGCGCAAGGACGAAGTGGTGGCCGGTGTGCAGGCCGTCGGACAGGCGCAGGCGGCCAAGGCCGGCAAGATACCGATGCTGGCGATGGACAAGCGGCCGGACGGAAAAGTCCTGCTGCGCATCGCGGCCGGCAAGGCGCACGACGTCGCCGTCATCCTTGTGCGCTACGACACGCGGCGCGAGGTGGCGATCGAGCGCGGCGAGAATCGCGGCAAGACCTTCACCTATCACAACGTGGTTCGCGACATGCGCACGCTGGCCAGTTGGAATGGCCAGGCGATGGAACTGGAACTCGACCCGCAGGAATTGTGGCGAGACGGCCGGGATGGTTGCGCCGTGCTGCTGCAGGATACCCAAAGTGGCCACATCCTGGCCGCCAACCGCCTGGAAAAGCGCGGCGGCTGAGGGCCCCGCCAGGCTCGGGGTCTACTGAAATCTCCAGAAAACGAATCTCAGGCTGAGGAGCGGGCCCAGTCTGTGTCTCCAAGCATGGGTCTTCTAAGCAGCTTTCCCGCCCAGCGCCGAGGTCATCACATTGGCCAGCCGGCGGGCAAAAGCGCCGGGGTCGTTGAGTTTTTCGCCTTCCATGATGCGCGCCTGATCGAACAGCAGGTGGGCGGCATCGCCCATCGTGTCGCCAGTGCCGTCGCGGTTAGCGGCGTCGGCGAGCGTGCGGATCAGTGGATGCTGCGGGTTGATTTCAAGGATTCGCAGCGCCCCGCTTTGAATCTGGCCGTGCTGCTTCAGCAGCCGCTCCAGATGCATGTCGAGCCCGCCTTCGTCGGCCACCAAACAGGCGGCGCTGTCGGTCAGGCGGTCCGACGCCCGTATGTCCTTCACCGTTGTGCCCAGAGCAAGCTTTAACGCGGCGATCAGCCGGTCGAGCGTGGCTTCCGGTACGGCCGGCGCCTTGTCCTTCTTTTCGCCGTCGGCGAGCGGGATGTTCTTCAGGTCGGCGCCGCCACGGGTGACGGAGTGGAAGGGCTTGCCGTCCCAGCCGTCATGCGTGTTGATCCAGAAGTCGTCGACCGGATCGGACAGCAGCAGCACCTCGACGCCGCGTGCGGCAAATCCTTCCAGCTGCGGGCTGCGCGCCAGTGCGTCCTTGTCGCCGCTGATGTAATAGACGGCGGTCTGGTTCGGCTTCATGCGCGCGACATAGTCGCCCAGCGTGGTCCAGCTGTCGCCTGAGGTCGTGGTGCGGAAGCGCGCGAGCTTCAGGATGGCATCCCGCATGTCCTTGTCTTCGTAGATGCCTTCCTTCACCACGGCACCGAATTCGGTCCAGAATTTGGCGAAGCCCTCAGGGTCTTTCTCCGCCTGCTTTTCCAGCTCGCGCAGCACGCGCTTGGCGATGTCCTTGCGGATCTTGGCGAGCAGCGGGCTCGACTGCAGCATCTCGCGCGAGACATTCAGGTCCATGTCGGCGGTATCGACGATGCCGCGCAGGAAGCGCAGCCAGGGCGGCACCAGGCCCTTCACGTCGTCGGTGATGAAGACGCGCTTCACGAAAAGCTTCACCCGCCCCTTGCGCTCGGGATCGAACAGATCCATCGGCTTGGTGCTGGGGATGAACAGCAGCAGCGTGTATTCGATCGCGCCTTCGGCCTTGGCATGGATCGTCAGCCAGGGCTCGTCATACATCTGGCCGACGTGGTGGTAGAACTCGGTGTATTGCTCCGGCGTGATGTCGCCGCGCGGCCGCGTCCACAGCGCCGAGGCGACGTTCAGCGTCTCGTCGGTGTCGCCCTTCAGGACCACCGGCAGCGCGATGTGGTCGGAATAGGTCTTCACGATCCGGCGCAGCGTCTCGGGGTCGAGATAGGATTCAGCGTCCTTCTTCAGATGCAGCACGATGGTGGTGCCGCGTGCCTCGCGCATGGCGGACGCCACGGTGAATTCGCCCAACCCGTCCGACGCCCATTTCCACGCCTCGGCTTCGCCCGCCCGACGCGAGGTCACCTCGACCTTTTCCGCGACCATGAAGGCGGCATAGAAGCCGACGCCGAACTGGCCGATCAGCGACAGTGCGGAATCCTTGTCGCCACCTGCGGACTTGTCGATGAAGGCGCTGGTGCCAGAGCGCGCGATAGTGCCCAGGTTCTCGATCAGCTCGGCCCGCGTCATGCCGATGCCGCTGTCGGCGATGGTCAGCGTCTTGGCGGCCTGGTCGGCGGTGATCTCGATGCGCAGCTCGCCGCCCTCGGCCATCAGTTCAGGGCGGGTCAGTGCCTCGTAGCGAATCTTGTCGCAGGCGTCCGAGGCGTTGGAGATCAGCTCGCGAAGGAAGACATCCTTCTCGCTGTAGAGGGCGTTGGCGACGATATGGAGGAGCTTGCTGACCTCGGCCTGGAAGCCAAGTCGTTCTTCTGACGTGTTTTTTTCGTCTGCGACGGTCATGGACGGCGCCTTTTGGCGAGCAGGGGAAGGATCAGGGAATGGGCTCGATATGTGCTGGGTAAAGCATGCTTCAAGGGCCGGACATCCCGATGAAATCGCGTTCTCAACCAATCGGTGCCTTGGCGCGGCGGTACAAAAGTTCAATAGACCGGGCCTCTTCGTTCAGGAATCTCTCTACCTCGCGGAAGCCGTGCTTTTCGTAGAATTGGCGGGCCGCAATGTTTTGCTCGAAAACGTTCAATGTCTCGGCTCCCGGCGTCCTCTCAATAGCGGCACGAAGCATTCGGGTTCCAAGACCCCGCATCTGATAGGCAGGGTCTATGAACAATTGATCAAGGTGCACATTCCGGCATGCGGCAAAGCCAACAACTATGTCCCGGGCCTCAGCAACAAGGCCCCAGTGCCACTCATGAAACTTCCCCGCATACCAGTCCTGTACCTCCTGTTCGGTGTATGACCAATTCATGAAACTGTAAGCGAGCGAACATGCTCGCCAATGAACGCGGGCGATACCCGCGATGTCTTGTTCACCCAAGGGCCGATAGTTGAATGTCAGAAGGTCGCTTCCTGCCATGGTGCGTCCTGCGCGGGCTGGAACATGATGGCAGGTCTTACCGGAAGCCGTGGATCGATCAAATAGCCTGATCCCTTGCCCGTAATAGCGAATCGCGCTACTAGCCTGTGACGGAGGCGCCATCGGGTGCGCCTAATTTCTGCGAGGACGATGAACGCCATGGCGCGCAACAAGATTGCTTTGATCGGTGGGGGGAACATCGGGGGAACATTGGCTCACCTCGCGGGCCTCAAGGAACTCGGTGACATCGTTCTTTTCGACATCGTGGAAGGCCTGCCCCAGGGCAAGTCCCTCGATATCGCACAGTCCTCCCCGGTCGAAGGCTTCAACGCCAAGATGACCGGCGCCAACGGCTATGAAGCCATCAAGGGCGCCGATGTCGTCATCGTCACCGCCGGCGTCGCCCGCAAGCCGGGCATGAGCCGCGATGACCTGCTGAACATCAACCTCAAGGTCATGAAGTCGGTTGGCGAGGGCCTCAAGCAGCACGCCCCCAACGCCTTCGTCATCTGCATTACAAACCCGCTCGACGCCATGGTCTGGGCGCTGCGCGAGGCCTCGGGCCTGCCGCACAACAAGGTCGTCGGCATGGCCGGCGTGCTCGACTCGGCGCGCTTCCGCCTGTTCCTTGCCGAAGAGATGAATGTCTCGGTCGAAGACGTGACCGCCTTCGTGCTCGGCGGCCATGGCGACACGATGGTGCCGCTGGTCCGCTACTCCACCGTGGCCGGCATTCCGCTGCCGGACCTGGTGAAGATGGGCTGGATGAAGCAAGAAAAGCTCGACCAGATTGTCCAGCGCACGCGCGACGGCGGCGCCGAGATCGTCGGCCTGCTGAAGACCGGTTCGGCCTTCTACGCCCCGGCGGCCTCGGCCATCCAGATGGCAGAATCCTATCTGCGCGACAAGAAGCGCGTGTTGCCCTGCGCGGCGAACCTGACAGGCCAGTACGGCCTCAAGGATATCTATGTCGGTGTGCCCTGCGTGATCGGCGCAGGCGGTGTGGAGAAGATCGTCGAAATCTCGCTCAACGCCGACGAGCAGGCCATGTTCCAGAAGTCGGTCGACTCGGTGAAGGGTCTGGTCGACGCCTGTAAGAAGCTCGATCCGAGCTTCGCGTAAGGAATCCGAAGGACGCCGGAATTGCCACCGTGCCTGCTCTCGCGCAGCACGGTGGCCCGCGTTCCGCGCATCACGCGCCCCAGCCCCGCAACCTAGTGGCATCGGTCCCATGAATATTCATGAGTATCAGGCGAAGAGCCTTCTCGCGAAATACGGCGTTCCTGTTCCCAAGGGCGGCGTGGCCTACACCGCTGACGAGGCGGAGAAGGTGGCGAAGGACCTGGGTGGCCCGGTCTGGGTCGTGAAGGCGCAGATTCATGCGGGCGGCCGCGGCAAGGGCGGCGGCGTCAAGGTGGTGAAGTCACTCGACGCGGTGCGCGAGGCCGCGGGCAAGATGATCGGCATGACGCTGATCACGCCGCAGACCGGCGCAGCCGGGCGGCTGGTGAAGCGCATCTATGTCGAGGAAGGCGCTGACATCAAGCGCGAGCTGTACCTCGGCATGCTGGTCGATCGCGCCACCTCGCGCGTCTCCATCATG